>JAJCYX010000360.1 GCA_029262715.1 Chloroflexota bacterium | reverse complement strand
GTTCAAGGGAGTTGTGGCCTACGTTAGAGTCGTCAACGGACAACTAAAGTCGGGCGAAAAAGTTCGCCTGATAGGCACCGGGGTCGAGCTTGATGCGTTGGAAACCGGGTACTTCTCTCCGATCTTGATCAATTCGGGATCCCTGTCAGTTGGCGAAGTTGGATATGTAGCGACCGGACTGAAGAACGTCCGTGACTGCCGCGTCGGCGACACGATGACCCTGGCCGCACGCCCTGCCGATGAGGCTCTGCCGGGCTACGCACAGCAGCGGCCAATGGTCTTCACCGGGATTTACCCCGCGGAAGGCGATGATTTCCCCGAGCTTCGAGAAGCACTTTCCAAGTTGCAACTCAATGACGCCTCGCTTGTGTTCGAACCGGAGTCATCGGCTGCGCTTGGCTTTGGGTTCAGGTGCGGCTTCCTGGGCCTGCTCCATATGGACGTCATTCAGGAACGACTCGAGCGCGAGTACAACCTGAACCTGATAGCGACAGCGCCCAGCGTTTCATTCTCCGTGGACCTGACAGACGGCTCGACGATAGAAGTCGACAACCCATCAAAACTGCCAGACCCGCAGCGCATCGCTCGAATTCTCGAGCCATGGGTAAACATCACCATCATTTCACCGTCCCGCTACATCGGTGGAATCATGGAACTCGTCACATTGCGGCGCGGTGAGTACGTGAAGATGGAGTACCTACAACCTGCACAGGGGAATGCTGCCAGTGGCGCTTCACAGGATGCGAGGGTGTTGCTGGAATACAACCTGCCGCTGGCCGAGATTCTTGTCGACTTCCACGATTACTTGAAGTCGGCCACAAGCGGATATGCATCGCTCGACTACCAGCTCATCGACCGGCGAGAGTCGAGAATGGTAAAGCTGGACGTGCTCGTAAATCATGAACCGGTAGATGCGCTTTCGCTGATAATTCACCGCTCTTACGCTGAATCGCAAGGCAGACAGCTCGCTGCCAAACTCAAGGAACTTATCCCGAGACAGATGTTCCAGGTGCCGATCCAGGCGGCAATCGGTGGCAAGATCGTTGCCCGCGAGAACATATCTGCATTGCGCAAGAATGTTCTAGCGAAGTGCTACGGCGGTGATGTGTCACGTAAGCGAAAACTTCTTGAGAAGCAGGCCAAGGGTAAAAAGCGTCGAGCGAAGATGATTGGCGCTATTGAAGTCCCACAAGAGGCTTTTATGGCAGTTCTTCAGCTCGAAAGACAGCACGCAGTCGAGAGCTGATCACTCTCCGGCGAGGCTCGTCAGACCCAACTTCCCGGCTTATTCCCGCGCCTTCACCAATACCTCACTGATCTGCGCTGTATCCGTCAGCATGAGGCGATAGCCTGACCGTATATCGCAGGACTGCGCTGTACGCAGACAAGCGAATCAAGTAGCAGAGGAAATTGCTATGCGGGTCAAAGATGTAATGGTGTACGGGGCTGTAATGATTGAACCGACAGCATCGGTCGCCGACGCTGCTGCGCTCATGGCACAGGAAGACGTTGGGATGCTGGTGGTTGGCAAGGGCGATAAGGCCGAGGGTGTTATCACCGACAGGGACCTCCTGGTCCGATGTGTCGGGCAGGGCGAGATGCCGGATAGCCGATTGGTGAGCGAATATCTGACTTCACCTGTGATTGGAATCGCTCCGGATGAGGATCTCGTCGTTGCGAGCCATATGATGCGTGAAAGGCACGTACAGCGACTTCCGGTCGTTGAAAATGGCGAACTTCAGGGCGTGGTTTCGTACACAGATATTGCCCAATCGTTCGGTCAGGTGATGTACGACCTGATGTTCGGGGCAGGTGAAGTACGGCAGATGCCTTCTGCAATGCAGGTTGGTCGTGTAACGCACTACTACAGCCACCAGGGTGTTGCGGTGGTCGATCTGATCGCGCCGGTGCGCTCAGGTGACACACTGCGGTTCGTCGGACACTCAACGAACTTCAAACAGAAGGCGGAATCGCTGGAGATCGACCACAAACCGATCTCTGAAGCGTTTCCCGGAGACGACGCTGCGCTGAAGGTTGAATCCCGAGTGCGCAGCGGGGACAGGCTCTATCGAGTTACCTAGACCTAGAGATGATTCACCAGCGTTGTAGGACAGGGTGACAGGGGCTCGCTTCAGACATCCAGATAGTTGAGGCTAGACGGCCGGATGACGATCATCAACAAGAGACGTGGGGAGACACCGAATGTTTGACCGCATACTGGTGCCGCTGGACGGCTCGCCAGAATCCCAAAAGATACGCCATTGGGTTGTCGGAATCGCAGCAGAACTGGAGTCTTCAGTCGATCTCCTGGCGATCATCGACTCATCACGCTTCAAGGATTCCGACGCGGATTCATCTACTGAGGCAGAGAGCGAAATCGCTCACAAGTACCTTCGTACCCAGGCAGACTGGTTCCAGGAGCACGGTGTGACTGTGGCAACGCACGTTGTGGCTGGTGATCCGGCCGAGACGATCATTGCCCAGTCAAGAGAGCTCGATATAAAGCTCATCGCTATGGTCACGCAGCGCAGATCTGCTTTTATGCGCGGCATACTGGGCAGCGTTTCCGACCGTGTTCTTCACGCAACCGGTGTGCCGATAATGCTGGCGCGACCGGGGGAAACCCTGGGGTTCGAGGACGGTGCCGGTTTGCCGAGGACGGTCATCGTCCCTCTCGACGGTTCAGACTTCAGCGAAGGCGCAATCCCGTTCGCCGAAGCGATCGCGAAGCACGGATCGGGACAGGTTCTGTATCTTTCCGGCACTGCTCCCAACAGCTCTTATGCCTCCTATGCGCTCGCCGACCCGGCAATATCAATTGACGAAAATGGCAAGTCCAAGACGGGAAGCTATCTCGATAATGTGGTGAACCGGTCTGTCCGGCGGGGCGTCTCTGCAACTCATATTCAGGTCAGGGAGACCGCAGCCGAGGCGATCATCAAAGAGGCTGCGAAGTCCAGCGACCGCATTGTTGTGATGACATCGCATGGGGCATCAGGGATCAAACGGTGGTTGCTGGGGAGCGTGGCCGACAAAGTGATTCGTTCGTCCGAGCACCCGGTGATCGTCATACCGCCAGAGCACCAGCAGGTGTCATACCGCGGTGGCAAACAGCGAATTCCTTAGTTGCGTTTAGCTGCGTTCAGGCGGTCGAGCAGTCGTCGCCTGCGATGTTCGCTGGTAAATGCGTGATCGATTGCAGTTCGGGTTGCTCCCGCAAGTTCCTGCATCGTCAGGCCGAGTCGTTTCGCTCGTTCGTATTCCTGGGAAATGTCAGTAGCGAAGTGGACCGGGTTGTCCGTGTTGATTGTTATCGGCAGGCTGGCCGCGACAAGTTCCGGTAGGGGATGGGTTTCGTACGATTCGACAGCTCCGAGAATTACGTTCGACGTCAGACAGCATTCCAGTGCTACTCTCGCCTGTGCGACCTGATCGAGCAGGGCTTCATCGGTGGCAGCCTTGATGCCGTGGCCGATGCGTCGGACACCCGGCACCTGCAGAGCAGCGGCAAGGTTGGCTGTCGAAAACTCACCAGCATGAATAGTCAAAGCTAAGCCAGCATCCACCAGTCGTTCGGTCCACTTGGCAGTTTGCGTCCAATCGGCTTCAGTGACATACGGTTCGGGAATGACGTCGACGCCTGCCAGACCTTCTTTTGCGGCCCTGTCGCATGCCCCAATGAGCCTGTCAGTTTGCTCGGGGTCTTTTTGCGGAATCAGCGTTGCGAGAGCTTCCGCCATAAACCCCGGAAAGGTTTTCGTCACGCTGGCTTCAGCTTTTCTGAAGAGAGACATGAAGTCAGAGCGCATGATCGTTTCGCGGCCGAACCGCACTTCAGCGTAGATGGCACCTGATCGGGCGGAATCCTCAAGGATATCCGTCACACGGGCGAGGAAATTTGCAGGTTCCGCGTCCTCTTCAGGGGTAATCAGGTTCGTCGCCATGCCGTGAAGTCGCGCAATGCCCGGAGGGATGTTGCTCATGGTGTCGCGAACCCACTGTTCCCAATCGAACGCAGGCATCCCTCTGCGTGTAGCAAGGAACCTGTGAAGCCTGGGGCCAGCCTCGGCATGAAGATGCAGGTCAGCTTTGGGCAAAGCCGCCACTTCGGGACTTATCTCAAAGGGTTCAAGCGGGTGCATCTGGAAAATACTAATCATTGGGCGAATATCGATGTCTGATCACGTTACATCGGATCAATTAACGAATACGGCGTAACATTCCACCGTGGATTCCGAACCCGTTACGGCTCAAGAGGCCGACAATCCAGCTGCAACCGCTAAGCAGCGTCACGCCTGGTCTGTTAGCGACTTCCGCCGCGTGTGGTTCGCCACCATTCTGCTTTCACTAGGAAACTGGACTGAACGAATCGTTGTCGGTTTCTTCGTTCTGGACCAGTCCGGTTCAGTGTTTCTGACAGCCGCGTCGTTCGCAGCACGGCAGGCTCCGGGCCTGATCGCGGCACCCATCGCTGGTTCGATAGTGGATCGATGGTCACGCAAACAGGTGTTGGCGATAACCGCGGTCTACAAGGCGCTGATACTCGGCGGTCTGGCGCTTGTTGCCGGCCTCGACTCGCCAGCTCTGTGGCCGGTTTTCGTCCTGACGGCGTTTGGTGGAATAGGCCAGTCGTTCGAGATTCCGGCAACGCAGGGACTTGTCACAGATTCAGTTCCTGCAAAGCTACGGATGAACGCCGTAGCAACCCAGTCAGTGGGCGCGAGAGGCATTGGGGCCATCGGCGGTCTACTGGCAGGAACTGCGACCGATAGCATCGGCGTGCCAGTCGCACTTGCGATTGGTGCAAGTGCTTTCCTGACCGCCGCTCTCGCCATGACCATCATCCGGTCTGACAGATCAAAAAGCGCAGCAGCAAAGGCGAATGCTACCGGCAGAATCGGATTTGGCCTATTCAAGCAGTCGTTTCTTGACCTGAAATTTCTATGGTCGATTCCGGTCGTTCGTGCGCTCTTGATCGCGGCCGTTCTTGTCGAGATGTTTGGCTTTGCGTTTGGTGCATTGCTGCCATCAATATCCGTAAACGTCCTCGGAACCGCTGGGACTGGGCTCGGCGCGCTGAACATGATGGCGGCGTTCGGGTCTCTGGCGGGAGTCATCGGCCTGACGCTGCTCGGAGACTATCGGCACAAAGAGCGACTGCTGGTGCTGATCACCCTGGTGTACGGCGCCTTCCTGATGTCATTCGCAGCTTCCAGCCTGTTTCCGCTATCGATGATCCTGATAATTGGCGTCGGGATGTCTGCTGGAGCTTTCGACGCGATGCAATGGACTCTGCTTCAGTCGAACGTCCCGGAGAACATGCGAGGTCGAGCGATTGGCGGTTGGGTGTTCGCCATCGGCTTCGGCTGGGTTGGACATATCGGGCTAGGACTGCTTGGCGAAGCCGTTGGAGTCCAGTGGGCACTCGGTGCCGCGGGTGCGTTGGTGTTCGTGACTGGAGTTGTACTAACTATGACAACGGGTAGGTTACGCGGACGTGCGGCGTCTACGCAGGGGGTGTGAACGTGATGGTGAGCCTTGGGCGAAGCGAGTCTGAAGAGTGCTCTCGACTGGCGAACCGTTTCGCCGACTTTGATTCGACCTCGTCACCGATGACTATCCAACCGAAGTTCGATCCCGGGTCTTGAACCCATGACTGTACGTCTGCGACTATCGCCGTACTTGAGGGCCATGCGTACGTGCTGTTTCCCTGCGCATTGACCTGAGCGCTGGCCGCCGACACAAAGTCGCCGCCGTCCGTCTGCCAACTCTGATCAGGAAAAAAGGTGTTCGTCCACGTCACATCACCTGCGACTGCGTTTGCCCCGCGTCCTTCGTTTGCGGCGGCATCGGAGGAACCCTCGCCCCAGTCACTGGTAACTCGATGTACCGAGAATGGCTGAATGTTGGTTGCGGTCCTGGTGACAGACATTTTGAACTCGACCGATTCGATCGTTGCCCCGGCCGGAACGACGCTGGCTACATCGAACTGCACGAGGGCCCTGCGTATTGAATTGTTATTTGTCTTACCGGCAAACAGCCCCTGGCCTGAGCCGTTGCTGGTGTTTCCTGCCGATGACTGGAACAGCGTGTTGTCCTTCGATGCGACCAACTCCACGGAGTTCAGAACTCCAGGAGTGAAATCGACTGAAGGTGCGGCAGTTGGCGGAATAGCGGTGGCTGACGGAGTCGATGTGGCATTCACAGGAGGCTGGGTTGTGGCGGTCGAAATTGAGGCTGTAGCGGATGTTGGCACAGCCGTAGGTGGAACTGCAGTGGGAGTTGGTGGTGTTGTTGATGTCGTGGCCGGTTCGACCGAAGCGGTTGCTGCTGGTTCGACAGGCCGAGAAGTCGCGGTTGGTTCGGTCACCACGGGGGTTGAAGTAGGTTCTGATGCCGCTGGAGGTAGTTGAGTAGCCGCGGATTCGGTCGAACTACTCGAACACGCCGCTGCAAGAGCCAGCACGCTCATGCCGAAAACAGCGGCGAACCTTCTCCTGGACACGAAAAACCTGGATGTCGAGTGCGGGATCAACTGCAAGGTGCGAACTCCATGTGCTTGTCCGGCAGCTCAGAAGCGAGCCACATGGAAGTAATTCGAAATAAATGGCAGCTTGGATCACATGCACAGAGAATCAGCTTCGATTCAGCATGCTCTGGCGTCCGATGAACGCACCGAACACTATTCCCATCCGTCGATCGCGGACCTCACCAGATCTCGCAACGCCGGATCTTTGCCTGCCTCGTACAAAGCAGCTTCCAGCATCCCGCCTGGATTGCCAGTGTCAGCGTGATGGCCTTCAAAGCGACATGCATGAACAGGCACGCTTCCGATCGTGGCCTCGATAGCGTCTGTCAGCTGAATCTCACCGCCCGCGCCGGCGTGCTCGCCTTCTAGATATTCGAACACTGCAGGATCAAGTACATATCTGCCGATTATCGAAAGGTTCGACGGTGCATCTTCGAACGAAGGCTTTTCGACCAGCCCGCGTACTGAGAAAACTCCGTTCCCGATCTCGTCACCATCGATAATGCCCTTTGTCGGGACAACTTCGTCTGGTACTGCGCGGGCAGCAACGACCGAACCGCCGTGTGCGGTTCGCACATCGAGGAGTTGCTTCGTTCCCGGTGTCTCGTGCCAGATCACGTCGTCGGGAAACAGCACAGCGAACGGCTCGCCGCCAACGAACTCGTTTGCCATCAGCACTGCATGCCCCGGACCGCGCGGATTGTCCTGGTAGAGAGTGGTGATACTGGCGAGTGACGATATCTCCCGCTGCATATTGGCCAGATCGGTCTTTCCGCGCTCATCGAGAATATCCACAAGCTCTTTGTGCTCACCAAAGTAGTCGACGACCGGCTCCATACCGCGAGACATCACAACTGCAATGTCGGTGATGCCGGAGTTCACGACTTCACGAACGGCATATTCGATCACCGGGATGTTCAGAATTGGTATCAGGATCTTCGGCACTGAACGTGTAGTAGGAAGGAACCTCGTTCCGAGCCCGGCGACGGGGATGACAGCTTTTCGAACTGGAGCGATGTTGTTACTCATGAGTTCACCTAGGATATTGGTCACCAGACAATAGCACTATGTACCCAACATGAGATGACCATGTGGGGTAACCGGTAGTAGGATTAAACACGGTCGTGCTAGGCGGGGAGTTAGCGGCACCCTGAACTCGCAATCCGCTATAGCGAGGCTTAACTCCCTGATTGAGACTTTAGCGTTCGTCGCCTCTGGCTGTGGCGGGCGGTGTTGAGAGCCTGGTCCTGCGCGGCGAGGCCCTGCGAACTCCGCCAGGTCCGGAAGGAAGCAACGGTAAGTTGGATCCCTCGGGTGCCGCGGGATTGCCGGGCTCGAGTCGCCTGCCCGGACATGTGATGGGCGCGGGTCGATTTTGGGGTGCACGACCATATATTTTCCTTTTCGGCGCGGCCGGAGCGCCTTCGTACACGCTATGTCACGACAGCGACTCGGACAGAACTTCCTCACAGATCGTGCTGTGGCAGGGCGAATCGTTCGCTCGGCTGCCGTCACTCCACGTTCGACCGTTCTGGAAGTAGGACCGGGCAAAGGCGCTCTGACAAACCAGTTGGTGGCTTCTGCGGGTACGATGACGGTTGTCGAGTTCGATTCTGGGCTTGCGCTTGAGCTTTATGACCGCTTTGACGGAAACGAAAAAGTGGATGTGGTCGAGGCCGATGCGCGCACTATAGACCCCGACTCGTTGCCTCTGATCTCGGGTCGCAGCTACTTACTTGTGGCTAACCTTCCGTACTACGCAGCAACACCCATCATTCGCAACTTCCTCGAATCGGAACATCCGCCAGAGCGCATGATCGTCATGGTTCAGCGCGAGGTTGCCAACGAGATGCAGGCCGAACCCGGTGACATGAGCATGCTGTCGCTCGCCGTCCAGGTCTATGCAGACGTAAATGTGTTGTTTGAAGTGCCTCCAGAGGCATTCACCCCGAAACCCAAAGTTACCTCAGCCGTCATCGCACTCACACCGCGTGCTGAGCCGCTTGTTCCCGCTGACCTGCAGCAGGACTTCTTTCGAGTTGCAAAGGCCGGTTTTAAGGCCCCGCGCAAACAGCTGCACAACTCGCTGGCCACTGGACTTAACATCGATACGACTCTTGCCAGGTCAATCATCGAAGATGCGGGGATCGACTCCGAACGACGGCCTGCGACGATCTCGATTCAAGAATGGTCAAATATGCTCGAATCCTGGTCAAAGGCGGGAAAGCCGTTCGTTGTCCACGGTACATCTCGCAAAGAGCGCGCAGAGGCCCTGAGACGATGACGGCTCCGGACGATACATCGATGACCACGTTCACTGAACTGGCACACGCCAAGGTGAACCTGACGCTTGAGATTATCGGCAAGCGAGCTGACGGATTTCACAACCTGGTCACAGTCATGTCCACAATCGGGCTGCACGATGTCGTAACGGTGAGTGAGTCCGACCAGTTGGAGATGAGCGACGACGGCGGGATACCGGCCGACCGCAACCTGGCGCTGATCGCAGCGCAGGCGCTAAGAGACGAGACTGGAACCACAGTCGGTGCGTCGATATCACTTGAGAAGCACATCCCCGAGGCGGCGGGTCTGGGAGGCGGTTCGGCGGATGCGGCTGCCACACTCAGGGTGTTAAATCGCCTGTGGAAACTTGATCTCAGTCGCAGCGAGCTTGCTGAAGTTGGCGGCAAGGTCGGGTCTGATGTGCCGTTCCTGGTACACGAGGGAACAGCACTGGTGCAGGGTAAGGGTGATGACGTAACACCTCTCCCGCCACCTGCAATCGACCGCTTGCTGGTGCTTCATCCGGATATCCCGATAGCCGACAAAACGAAAACTCTATTTTCACTTATTGGGTCAGGCCGGTTCACTCGGGGAGCGCTCTCTCACAAGTTGGCTGCCCGGATACGCGCCGGTCACGATGCACCGCCAGAGTTCTTCTACAACGCATTCCAGGACATTGCGCCAGACGTATTCGAAGGCTGGGACATATATCGAGACGCACTTGCAGGACTTGGGGCCAGGGAGATTACTCTCAGCGGCGCTGGACCTTCGATGTTCGCCCTTCCTCCTTCGAAGGAGATCGGCACCACGTGGCAGCTCCTGCTCAGCCGAACACGCGGCTGGCAGGCGTTCCTGACCGAACTGTTCGTCCCTGAGTCACAGGCATCACCAAAAGGCCAGGCGACCAGTTGAGCGAGTTCGTCGCAGGTGCGTTGGCCGGCGCAATTATGGGTCTGGCAGCCCAGGCATACTGGCTTCTCGTCCTCTCGCATCGGCCGCTCGACGCGTTCAAACGGGAAGAGTCCCGGGTTGGCACAGTCATTGTATTCGGCGGCCTTGTTGCAGTCGGCGGCTGGATACTGATCGGTGGGTTGCTCGGTGCATTTGTCGGTGCGATCAGGCCAGACGACACCGACGCTCTACTCATACCGAGCGTCGGGTTCCTCCTAGTACTGCTGTTTCTTGCCGTCTTAGTCATGATTCCGGCACTCGTCCTGATGCGTACCTGGAAGCGCCACGTGCTCATAACCTTCCTACTGTTCACCGGGCTCTTCGGGCTCCTGCTGCCCAACCTCGTCGTAGCAGTGCAGTCGTAGTCCATAATCTCTTCCGACCGATTCAAATACATCTGTAGCTAGACAGTTGGAGACGTTTAATGGCGCCCGACCAGCAAATATATCCCGGCCGTTTCGATGGCAAAGTCCTATTGCTTACCGGCTCTGCCTCGGCGACCGAAGGCGATCTGATGGGCTTTGGCGGCGCAACAGCATGGCGATTCCTGCGAGAGGGCGGCAAAGCTGTGGTGATAACCGATGTGCAGGACGAACTCGGTGAGCGTTCCGCCCAGAGCATGCGCGATGCTGGTTTTAACGCCGAGTTTGTTCATCATGACGTGACCAGCGAAACGGACTGGGAAGCTGTCACTAGCAACACGTTGGACAAGCACGGGCATCTTGACTATCTCGTCAACATTGCTGGTATCCAGGACACCAAGAGCATCGAAGAAACATCCATCGAGACGTGGCAGAAAGTCATGGATGTCACGAACAACGGCATGTTCCTGGGTGTGAAGCACGGCGCGAGATCGATGAATCGGTCCGGTGGTGGCTCGATCGTCAACCTGGCTTCGATGGCGGCTCGATGGTCATCGCCTTACGGAGCGGCCTACGCTGCTTCCCGGGCTGGAATGACTCACTTCACCCGAGGTGCCGCAATCCAGTACGCGTCGTCGAACATCCGCGTCAACAGCGTTCTACCTGGTTGGGTCAAATCCCCGTTCACAAAATGGATATTCAACGACGAAAAACTGAGCAAGTACCGGACGGACCGCGTGCCCCTCGGCAGATGGGGTGAGCCGCACGAAATCGCTGCGGCAATCCTGTTCCTGCTCTCTGACGACGCCAGTTACATCACAGGGTCTGAGATGTTGATCGATGGCGGAGTGACTGCCGGGTTCTTCCCACCAGTAGGCGAATAGACCGCATTTTCGCTTGAAGTCGCTGATCCATAGGCCGTTATAGGGCGAACTACCTGTACGGGCGTCAGGCAGTAGCGCCGTACCACTATGACCGCCTGAGACCGCCTGATTCAAGTATCGAAAGTGATGCTGATGGCTGTCCGGTTTAGAATAGCCCCCCCGGGTGAGACGATCGCACAAGTATTACCCTCTCCCAAACTGGCGGGCCGGATGACCGATCGGGCTGATCACATAGACAGATCGATTCATCGCGCCCAACAGCGAAGTTCGGCTGAAAGCACGGATCATTCTGCGATCGAGACCAGCCAGATCGCACAGGGTATCGCCGAGCGAAACACCGAGGCGCTGGGCCAGCTCTATGACCTGATGGGCAGGCGTGCGTTCGGCCTTGCTTACACTGTGACAGGCGACGCAACGTTGGCTGAAGACGCCGTGCAAGACGCATTTCTGTCTCTGTGGCGACAGGCTGAAACGGTCAATGCCAGGCGCGGGAAAATCGAATCGTTGCTGCTGACAATGGTCCACAGAAGAGCCGTTGATCACGTAAGAAAACGGGCGCGTTCGGAACGCGCAAACTCGGCGCTGGAGTTCAACAGGCATGCTCCCGAACCGGGCGACCCGCAGCAACTTGCGGTCGACAATACCGAACAAGCAGACGCCGTAAGTGCGTTAAACGGGTTGCCGGAAGAGCAGAAGAATGTGATCGAGCTTGCGTACTTTCGCGGCCTGACACAGCGTGAGATCGCAGATGAAACCGGTGTCAGTCTCGGTACGGTTAAGGGCAGGATGCGCCTCGGACTGGAAAAGCTGCGCAGCGCATTCGGCACGGGCGAGGGGCGGTCATGAACTGCGAAGAGCTGAATCAAAATACGGCTGCTTACGTGCTCGGTGCATTGACCACCAGTGAGCACGCTGAGTTTGAGCGCCATATTGCCGAATGCGATCTCGATCACGATGTCGAGGACTTCGATGAGGTCGTCTCTCGCCTTTCAGATGCAGCGCCAATGATTGAGCCGCCCGCAGGTCTGCGTGACCGGATCTTGAGCGCAGCCTCGGTTGATGTGACTCGGCACGGTCCCTCGAAGCCACAGCACCGACGCGAAACAAGTTGGATAGTTCGACTGCAACGGTTTGGCGCTCCTGCTTACGGGGCTGCCGCCGTACTCCTGGTGGTCGTTGGTGCTCTTATCGGCTGGGGCGTTGCGTCGATATCCACTGATGCTTCGGATGTTGAGCTGAACCACTTCCGCCGCGATCCTGAGGGTGATTGGCTGCGAGTGGAGACTGTGCTGGGGAAGAACGGCCTAATGCTCTCCGTTGGTAATCTCGACACTCTTCCGAGTGAGAGCACTTACCAGTTCTGGGCCATCCGCGATGAGCGCTGGGTGCCGATTGGCGATTTCAACACCAATCCGGAGAGTAAATGGAGCGGATACTTCGAGTTCTCCCTTGAGAAAGGCGACTCAGTGGCCATTACGGTCGAACCGGAAAATGGCAGCGATAAACCCAGTTCTGAGGCCGAAATCCAGAGCCGAATCTAAGGGTGGCGTGCGACATCTCGGGTTGGTCGTGTCTTGTTGCGTGATTACTAACGGGTTTAGTGCCTACCGGTTATGATCCAACTTGCTGCAATAACGCAAGCTGACACAACGCTTCACCTCAAAACGGCAGGAACCCACATGTCCAATCGATTCGAAGATCAGGTGGCCGTGATTACCGGAGGTGCACTCGGCATCGGCGGCGCTACTGCACGCAGGCTGGCGTCTGAGGGAGCGAAGATCCTCATCGCTGACTTCAACGACGAAGCATCGGCGGCTAATGTCGAACGGATCAAATCTGCGGGCGGCACAGCCCACGCCACACACATCGACGTTGCCTCGTCTACCGACATCGAGCGCATGGTCGGCGAAGCGGTCGAGAAATGGGGCAGGCTCGACATCCTGGTCCAGAACGCATTCTCCGTCGTAGGCGGCGAGTCTCGAATTCACGGCAGCGCTGAGCAGGTCGACGAGATGGATTGGGACTGGGGCATGAACGTGCTGGTGAAAGCGCTGTACCTCGGCGCGAAGCACGCCGTGCCGCACATGCGCAAGACCGGAGCAGGTTCGATAGTCAACCTCGCATCAGTCCACAGCGTACTGCAAGAAGCGGAGATGCTGGTCTACGAGTCTGGAAAAGCTGCGGTGGTCGGTATGACCCGGCAGATGGCGAACGACTTCGGTCCAGACAACATCCGTGTCAATGCTATCGGACCCGGTCATATCGTGTCCGAGGGTCTGGCCGAGATGTGGAAGGACGACCCCGAGGGTCTCGCATTCTTCGCCAACCAGTATCCGCTTCGACATACCGGAGTTCCCGACGACATAGCGGGAGCGATAGCGTTCCTTTGCTCCGAAGACGCATCGTTCATCACGGGTCACACACTCATGGTTGATGGCGGACTGACCGTTCAGTTGCAGGAAAAGTTTGGTCTGCGGCAGGCAAATTACGCACGCGAAAATCCGGACACGGTACTACCCGGCTAGCCGTCTCTCACGAGGCCATGCAGCTCGTAAAACCTGTCCAGCTCCTTGATGGTATGGATCACGTAGAAGTCGATTCCATCTCGGGCGGCCATCGACGTTGTGTCAGCCAGCCGGTTGTAACGTGCGCGCTTCTGCCACATTTCGAGAATCGCAGAGTTTCGGGTAAACAGGTGCTGGTGAAGGGTTTCGACGTTCCCACCGCAGACCTCTTTCCGAGTCAACGCGTTCATGAGAGATCGCTTTGTTCTACGCCACAGCATGATTGGAAACGGAAGTTGCAGGACGATCAATGAATCAGCGCGCTCGTGGATCATGTCCACAACATCCGAGTGCCAGTGGTCAGTCACCCAGCCGTTCGGATTTACAGTCATCAATTCAGAGACGATTCCTCGAAATTCCTCAGTCGGTCTCTTTTTCCAACCTGGAAGATTGGCGATCTGGTCAAGCTCAATGTGCTCAAGCGAGTATTTTCGAGCGACCGCCCGCGCCAGTGTCGTCTTGCCGCCGTGTCCCATCACCGCGACTTTGCGGCCCAGCGGATGGTCCATCTGAACAGCATTCACGTGATTTGCGATAGTTGGTAACGGCATGATTTCGCCTCGGAACGGCGTATTGATCAATAGTTAGCCAGCATATACGTTCCGAGGCGTCCTGATGCTGGCATACTGTTTTGCCGACGGCTGTAGTTCAGTATCGGATCTGTTGATGTTCGTAGAGCGCAGAAGGAAGAAACGCATGAAAGTCCTCGTAACCGGCGGCTCAGGAATTGTCGGTCACTACGTCATCGACGAGCTGTACAAGAACGGTCACACCGTCATCAACGCTGATGTTGCCCGGATGAGCACGAACCTGGGGCACAGTGGAACGACGGGAACGGCGAATGGCGAGGCAGCCGTGAAGATGCGAGAGAACTGGCCGAAACTGCCCAAGTTCTTCCAGGTTGAGATTGCCAACTATGGGCAGGTGATCTCCGCTCTCGACGGTTGCGATGCTGTGATCTCACTTGCATCTCGACCAAGCGCTGCCAACTACACCGAAGAAGATGTCTTCGTCACCAACGTTTCATCGATGTGGAACGTCTGTCGCGCAGCCGAGCAACTCAAGATCAGCAGAGTGGTGCTCGGTTCTTCTTACAACGCGGTTGGCGCAATGGGCACAGCCGCTCGGTGGGAGCCCAGAGAGGTCAAGCCGCCTGAGTACTTTCCGATGGATCACAACGTTGGCACACGCTCGGAAGACCCCTACAGCATCGCAAAATGGATCGGCGAGGAGGTCGGAGACGGCTTCGCTCGGCGCAGTCCGTGGATGTCCATCAACTCGATGCGTTTCAACGGCATGTGGGACGACGCCTACTTCAAGAACCTTGCTGCCAACCCGATATCGGACCCGTGGACCCGCAGCCAGGGTTTTTGGACCTACCTGCACATCCGAGATGCGGCCAGGGCGTGCGTAATGTCAGTTGAATCTGACGGCTGGACGGGTCACAACCGCATGTTCTTGAACGCTGATGACATCATGCTGAACATCCCGACCATGGAGGCGATCAAAACCGTCTATCCAGATGTTCCGCTAAATAAGGAGTTCGAGGGCTTTGAAGCGCCGATTTCAACGCAACTTGCGAAGGATGTGATCGGTTGGAAGCCGCTGTATTCGTGGCGCGACGAACAGTTCCAGTCTTGAGCGCATGAAAGCATCGGGAATGCGTGGGTTCGCGCCATTTCAATTTGTTGACGATCAATGCGCAGCGACCAGCATCGCATTGAGGAAACATGTTCGAATACGAGACCGTTCTTGAAACGTAAATACACCTTTTTCCTGTTGATGGCTGTCATGTTGCTCGCCATCGCATGCTCAAGTTCCGCCCCGGTTAGCAACGACCCTGCCGGCTTCACCTGTGACTACCATCCGTCAGGAGCCGGCAGTGCAAGTTTCGCCGAACCATCGCCGGAACAGCTTGGCCAGTTCGACTTTTTTGGCAGAGTGCGCGTCACCGGCCACCGGCAGTCAAGTCCAGCCGCCGACCTGGTTAATCTCGTCACT
>JAJCYX010000359.1 GCA_029262715.1 Chloroflexota bacterium | reverse complement strand
ACCCTCCCTCTAACTCCCTCCCAAACTGGGAGGGTGAACGTCCTTTGTCCCGAATCAGCGCGATTAGCCCGGTGCGTAGGGCAAACTCAATCACAAGACTTGCCAACACCGGAACCGCCCATCCCGCTCCCACTTACCATCTCGTTGCATCTAACTCGACACGTCCAAAAAGAGGTGCAACATGCCCGGCAAAAACAATGCACGCCCAACCCCCGAGGGATGCTACTACGCAACATCCCACCCGATGCTCGACTGCCCTGATGACTGGATCGAGATTGCGAACCAGACTGCGGAAATGATTCGGCAAAGGGAGAGTGGTCCGTGGCCGTCTTCGTTGCTAATCAGACGAGCAAAAACTGGTGACCAGTTCCGTTCCTGCAAGTAGTCCTCGCAAGCCAGCACGGCAACGTCTCCTTTCCCATGTGGGAACAGGAGGCGTTTTTGTTGTCTTGATTGCCGCACTTTCAGACGCCGAACTAACCCTCACCCAGCCGGGCCAGAAACTCTCGCACGTCAAAGAAATCCTCGAATGGCGTGAAATTCTTTCCCTCCTGTGTGCAGTAGCCAGCAAGCACATCACGCGCCAACACATGGTCTGCCTGTAAAGCAACGCAAAAGTCGGTAGCTCCATCACCTACAAACACCACCGTCTTGCCAAGCCGCCGCTGCCGCCACACTCGTTCGCACTTGCACATCGCAGTCATTCCGCAGTCAGTCAGGCCATGTCGAAACGTCATCACTCCGTGCCCGCGATCGTCATAATCTGCGTCAGGTACAGCAACCTCAAGACCAGCCACGCCCGCCTTGTCGAGAATCGCCTCGATGTAGAACCTCACACCACTCGATGCAATTTCTAAAGAGATATCGTTGCGACCGCAGAACTCCACAAGCTCGACCAGCCCTGGCCGAATCTCGCCAACTTCCATCGCCCTACTGCGCATCGCTTCGTGGTCTCCCGACCGTAAATGAGCCAGTTCCAATGCCCACAATTCTCGCAATGAAATCTCGCCACGGTGATATGCCTCTGATGCTTTTTGCCAGCCATCACGGCCAAATTCATTAATCACGATCTCACCGACGTTAGCCAGCGTAACGGTGCCGTCGAAGTCGAGTACCAAAGCGATGTTCGATTGTGGTTGGTCGGTCATGGCATAACAGGGTAACGAGTGAGGTTGCGGCGCGCTCGCGAGCGGACAATCACTTCGCTTTGCCAGCACTTTCTCCGACCATGAGCACGTCGAATCCAGCAGCAACCTTGCGTTACCCCTCAGCCGAATAGTCCGTAACAGCACACGGCGCTATCAGCTTTTCAAACCGCATCGTGGTAGAATTAGGAAGCCGGGCTCGGGCGAAACGGGCTGGGGGTACGGAAGTGGGCTTGGCCCACTTTTTTGTTGTGATTTGTCTGGCGCTCTAGATAAGGGCCCAGTTCGGTGCTGGTTTTGTACCGGTTGCGTGAAAGTTCAGCGAGGTAAGGCAGCATGGCAAAAAGCGATCTCTTGATCGCGGTGACACAGCTCGCCGCGGAACGGAATCTGCCACATACGGTCGTCGTTTCGGCGATCGAAGCTGCACTTGCGTCTGCGTACAAGCGTGATCCTGCAGCCGAGGGACAGGACGTTCTCGTCCAGATCGACCCTGAAGACGGCGACGTAACGGTCCGAACCGTGCGGCACGTCGTGGCTGAACAGGAAGAGATCGAGGACGAGTTCGCACAGATCACAGTCGAGGCTGCGCAGGACCTTCAAAAGGGTGCACAGGCTGGCGACTACATCGTGACCGGCGAGCTTGAGTACAACCCGGGCCGAATCGCAGCGCAAACCGCAAAGCAGGTCGTGATGCAGCGCCTGCGTGAAGCTGAGCGCGACATCGTATTTGACGAGTTCATCGACCGCGCAGGCGAAGTGCTGACAGCTACGATTCAGCGAATCGAAGCACGCCACATAATCGTCGACCTCGGCAGAGCCGAGGCCATTCTGCCTCCTGTTGAGCAGTCGCAGTTCGAGCGATACCGCCCCGGTCAGCAACTCAAGTTCTATGTACTAAGGGTTGAGCGAACGGCGCGCGGCCCAGAGATCGTCGTATCCCGAACTCACCCTGACCTGCTCCGGCGCCTATTCGAAGTCGAAGTGCCTGAGATTTACAACGGCGTGATCGAGATCAAGGCTATCGCCCGGGAAGCCGGTTCCCGCAGCAAAGTTGCGGTCGTCTCTCACCAGGTCGGCGTCGATGCCGTAGGCGCATGTGTCGGCCTTCGCGGCATCCGAATCCAGAATGTAGTTAACGAACTGCTCGGCGAGAAGATTGACGTGATCGAGTGGGACGAAGACCCCAAGCGGTTCATCGCCAACTCTCTCAGCCCATCGAGCGTCGAAAAGGTTGAACTGAACGAAGACGGCGAAACCGCGCTGGTACTCGTGCCAGACCGCCAGCTCTCGCTCGCCATCGGTCGCGAAGGTCAGAACGCTCGACTCGCAGCCAAGCTGACCAACTGGAAGATAGATATCCAGGGCGAACAGCAGTACGCCGATGCACAGGCACCGCCTGAGCCGGAACCTGTAGAAGAGCCAGCCGAAGCGGTTGCTGAAGCGACTGAAGACGCACCGGCACCAGCCGAAGAGAGCGCTGTTGTTGCCGAGGCTGAGGCGATTGCCGCAGAAGCGGACGCAGCGCCCGCGGCTAAGGAGACAGCAACGGCAATAGCCGAGCCAGAAGCGGCGCCTGCGGCAGAAGAAGCACCGGCTGCGGCCGAAGCCAAGGTGCCTGATATTGACGAAGAGGCGGAACTCCTCAAGCTGGAAGAAGAGCTTGCGGCTCTCGAACGCGAAGAAGAGAAGCGCAAGGAAGCCGAACAGGAAGCGACCATCGATGTCGCATCGGACGACCTGTGGCAGGTCGGTTCGCCTGCAGCTGAAGAGAAAAAAGAAGAGGCCGGCGTACTGCGCTTTGCCGAAGACATTGCAGGTTTCAGGGAACAGGGCGAAGGTCGGCGCAGGCGTGGCGGCGGCGGCGGTGGCGCAAGGCGTCGCGGCGGTGGTCGCAGATAGCCAACGCCACGGCTCTCCAATTCCCAGAACTCCATATCCCGCAAAATCAACCCGGGTGCTTAGGGGACGAAAATGAAGGCCAGACACGTTCCAATGCGGACATGTGTGGTCTGCAGGGACAAGAAGCCGAAGCAGGAGCTTCTCAGGGTTGTGAGGACGCCGGAAGGCGAAGTCCATGTCGACCTGAGCGGCAGGCTCAGCGGTCGGGGCGGCTATATCTGTAGCAGTGACCACTGGGGCGATGGGCAAGTTCGCGCTAAACTTGGGCACGCGCTCAAGGTTGAACTGGCGCAAGAAGACATTGTTCGCTTGAGCGAAAGTGCCGGTAAGACGCAAAATTAGCGCACTTGCCAGGCTGAATCTAAAAAGGGCTATTCATGGCGAGGCGACGAAATCCAGGCGGGAGACAGCGAGGGCGTCGGAGGCCAAGGCCTGCCGATTCAGAACAACGCGGCTCTAGTGCCGTCGCTGTTGAAGAGGCTCCTTCAGGTCCGGTAGAACTGCCCGCAACAATGACAGTTGGCGAACTGTCAGACATTCTCAAGAAGACTCACGTCGACACCATCAAGGCGTTGATGCGCGGCGGCGTAATGGCCACCGTCAATGAAGT
>JAJCYX010000358.1 GCA_029262715.1 Chloroflexota bacterium | reverse complement strand
GTCGGTATCGCGCAATCGTGAGCATCGCCTGTGTACCGGAAGTGGCTTCCATCACCGAATGATTCCAAGATTTGAGAGTGCGAGTCAGTCGAGCTCGTGCATGACTATCACCATCCACTACCAAAATAGCTTCACCAGGTGTTACGTCGTACAGGAAAGGTCGGAATCGATACTCTTTCGTGAGATGAGATTTGCCATGTTCTCTCGGAATTGCCGACGGTAATTCAGAATTCGATTCCTGATTCTCTCCCTGGCCGGTATCCGTTTTACCGGGGTGAACACTCTCGGTAGAGGGACGGGATCTGCGAAGCACGGCAGCAACACGTGCTTCGACCTCCTCGAATACAGTTCCCTTAACAATGTAGTCATCAGCGCCGACGTAAAACGCCTCCAGTTTCGAGTCGAGGTCATTGAGCTCGCTGAGCACGATGATTGGAAAAGACCAAAGCTCGCGAATGGAACTGATGAAATCGGAGCCACGCATATCATGGAAGCGAAATTCCGTGATCACTAGATCTGGTTGACTCCGCAGGCATCTCGCGAGGGCTGCCATACATCCGGACGACGTCTCAACTCCATATCCAGCACTGGAAAGAGCGGCACCGACGCTGGCCCGGGTGTCGAAGGCTTCGTCCACATATAGTATTGAGGCGACGATATTGTCACTTTCGAATATGAAAATGCACGAACGCAGAACGTATTCAATATTTACTATACTCGGATTCGTAATTCAATGAATAAGGGTCTCCTGCCATCCGCTTCATAGGAATATTAACCCTCTTTTCCGGCCTAGTTTCCTTGATTTATGAAAGACCCTCCAGAGCTAGCCGGGTGGCGAGATGAGTGAGCAGCTTTCCCAAGATGATGTTCTTAAACTCCTTTGAGTCGAAGTTGGAAGGTATAAATCACAACGCCAGCTTGCATAAACTATCGGTGTTAGTCCGGCATTTCTATCTGGTGTTCTATCAGGGCGACGCAATCCCCGCGACCACCCAAAAAACCGTATCCAGTTGATTTACCTGAAGTACCAAACGGCTTTTCACCATCTATTTTCATAAAATCGGCATCATCCTATCAATGCTGCTCAGCTGGTAGAGCATCTCCTTGCCAAGGAGAAGGTCGCGAGTTCGAATCTCGTCTTCCGCTCCATAAAGCACTTTTCGTTGTCGCCGCCGGTGTACGGAAACGGCGGCGCCACCATCCTCAGCGTACGCGTAGGATGCTGGTGTGCAGGTGGTGTGGGAGAGATGAACCGGTGGGGATAAACTTACCGTGGTTGATGATGCTCCACCTCCACCTCCACCTACACCACCACCTCCACCTTCACGTTGTGCATGACTGTGCCTCGTCTAAGATTGGGAGCCTGCGAGAGTCGATGTCGATAACCCTCCCACATCGGATTGAATTTAACCCAGGGTACATTCAAATTCATACCCCGCCTCAGGCAGTCGATACAGGGGTTCCGAAAACAGTAGCGTGAAGCTACGTGTGGCTCCAACGGCAACTCTGCCGGTTGCCTGTCTCGTCCATGTGTTGACGCCTACCTGGTCCAGGGTTGCGACTACTCTAGCTTCACCGCTGCCACTCCCGGAGTTGTGCACAGTGCAGCTCACCTCAATTTGAAAGTCGAAATTATGAGAGGTCAACTCTATGGCAGATTGGTCAACGATTCCCAAATTTGCAGTAGTGCATGAGGTTGCTACAGCCAAGGCGACGGCGATTGCCGTGATGAACATGCGATACCGGTTAAGCATGGTAGATGTTCGGCTCTATGCGGGCGCTCCAAGTCCAGCGCAGACGGCCCGGCTATTCAGCTGCCGCCTGTAGATTGCTGAGCTCCGTCCCCATTAGCTTCCAACTATTCTCATCCCAATCCCAGACCTGTTTCTGAGAGTGGCTCAGCAATCGAACCAACTTCAGCTGCTTGAATGCAATAGGTAGAGGTGAAGAGCACTGAACGTTGGAGATCAGTCTGAAACGATAACCGTCCTTGAGCAACTGTCTGAATTCCAGGTCCGGCTGAAGCGATAGCTCTTGTCCGGGATAAACAGGGCCGTTGATTCTGGAAGTCCACCGCATAGATTTCCGTTGCTTCGTGTGGCTGTGCGCAATCAGGTCCAACGTAATGATTGTGCTCTGCGCCGCCACCCCACCCCAATTTCTCAGAACAACCCTCATGCGGGAGTAGATGGTTCCTTCGATGATTGCAGGACCTTCGAGCGAGAAGATGGCGAACAAAGGTCTGTTACGAGCAGTGAACTGCCACACTGCAGCTGCCGCTGCTGCAATTGAAAGAAGGACTAGAAAGATGTCGAAGAACAAAACTTGCCCCAGTCACCAGGCATCGAATCAGTTAATTTCACTACAAGTTTGACCAATGACGCACTAATATGCGTTTGTGGAACGCGGAGATGAACCTAAGTGCTGGTCACACAATTAGCCTTTGCCGAAAAGAAGAATGAGAGATCGAGCGACACTTCTGTAACCATGGGCTCCTATACGTGGGGTGCTGGTGTGCAGGTGGTGCAGGAACGATCCGATGGGAACCAATTCGCTGTGGCTTTTGATTCGTCGTCGCTGTTTTGGCTCTTTCTGCAGCTTTCCTACCGCACTACCCAGTCGTCTTCACTAGCAGCTTGCCGAAGTTTGTGCCGTGAAGCATGCCTATGAACGCCTTCGGCATATCCTCCAACCCCTCAACGATATCTTCCTTGTACTTCAGCGAGCCGTCTGAGACCCACGCCGCCAGCCTCTCAAGCGCCGCAGGATGCTGCTGGACGTACTGGAACACCAGGAAGCCCTGCATCTTCGCCTGAGCCACCAGGAGCGATCGCAAATTCCGAGGCCCCATCGCCTGGTCCACATCGTTGTACTGCGCAATCTGGCCGCAGATGGCTATTCGAGCGCCCGTCGCAAGGTTTTCCAGCACGGCATCCGTCACCTCGCCGCCAACATTGTCGAAATAGCCATCAATTCCGTTCGAAGCAAGCTCGGCCAGCCGTTCCGACACGTTTTCTGTCTTGTAGTTGATTCCGGCGTCAAAACCCAGCTCTTCTACGATGTAGTCGATCTTCTCGGCCGATCCCGCAGTGCCAATCACTCGGCATCCATTCATCTTCGCAATCTGGCCCACTACGCCGCCAACCGCGCCACTGGCTGCCGAGACTAGGAATGTGTCGCCGGGTTTCGGATCGATTACGTCAAGAGTGCCGAAGTAGGCGGTCAGACCCGGCATGCCGAGCACACCAAGAGACGTGGAGATCGGTGCGACCGAAGGGTCGACTTTCCGAACTGCCGACTCGTGCGCGGTCACGTACTCCTGCCACCCGGCTCGCGTCACAACGTGATCGCCTGCGGAATACGCCGCCGACCGGCTCTCAACCACCACACCAACGCCCTCGCCAGTCATCACTTCGCCAATCTGCAAGCCCGGTGCGTAGCTTTTGCCATCGTTCATCCTGCCGCGCATGTAGGGGTCTAACGATAGGTACTTCAACTTAATCAGGAGTTCACCGTGATTCGCTTCGGGAAGCGCCACCTCACGCAATTCGAAGT
>JAJCYX010000357.1 GCA_029262715.1 Chloroflexota bacterium | reverse complement strand
ATGCGTCAGCAGATCATCCCGCCAGGGCGCGTCATCACCATCGATCTCCATGATCATCAGGTTCGGCGCAGTCGCAGTCACGTGTAGCGATTGGAACGTACAGATCGGCCCGTGCGTGTTGTGCGGCGCAACAAATGTGTCGAAACCTGCTGCAAAATCGCATATCTGCTTCGAGACTGTGATCCCATTCCATGCAAGGTCCGGCATGATCACGTCCTGCGCATAGATCTCCAGGAACGGCTTGTAGTCCTCAACACCGAACAGACTCTCGCCAGTGCAGATGCGTGTGGTCGTCGACTGTCGGACCGTCTTGAGCGCGGCGGGATCCCACGTCTCCGTCTCGAGCCACATCATATTGAACTCTTCGAGCGCTCTAGCGATGTCTATCGCGCCACCGAGCTTGAAGTTGTGCGCAACGTCCAGTGCAATTCCAGTGTCTGGCCCAAGTGACTCCCTGAACGCGCCTACAACGCCGCGGACATTGGCGATAGCTGCCGGACTGGCCGCGTTCCCGGTCCTGCCGATTCGAGTCGCACCGGGATCTGGCAGGTCTTCGAGGCTAATCATGTTCGTCTTGATCGCAGTGAACCCTCGAGCAAGAACCTCTTCGGACAGCTTTCGCAGGTCATCTGTCGTCTTGACCGGGGGTGTACCAAGCCGATCGGCGTACCGAGCCCTGAACGAACCACAGTGTGACCAGTAGACCGGTACTTCATCCCACACTCTGCCGCCAAGAAGCTGCCATACCGGTGCGTTCAGGTTTTTTCCACGAATGTCCCACAGCGCAGAATCGATTCCCGCCATCGCCTTCCACGCGATCCCACCGTGTTGTCGGATGTTGTAGTTCGCAAGGTCATGCCAGATGCGCAGACCATTCATCGGATCCTTGCCGATCACCAGCGGTTTGAGGTGGTCGACCATCGCAACAACACCCGGAAAAGCGTCCCACTCAGTGCAGTCGCCCCAGCCAACGATGCCGGAATCGGTCTCGACCTTCACAAATGTCCATGGCCGAGCAACGCCGTCAACAACGAACGTCTTGATATCTGTGATTTTCATGTTTTTTCTTCGCCGAACTCTTCTCGTTGTCTATCAGGATCTGCCGGTAGTTGCCGAAGACGAGGTTAAGTATTAGATCGCCACCGCGTCACTTCGTCCATGAACGCCGTCGATCGCACGTTGCGATCCAGTACGAAATGCAGGTGTTCCTTGAGAATGCGTCCGATCTGGCGCAACTCGTCCTCGCCAGTGTGCAACGGCCGCACAGCTTCCCACTGAGCACGAGCAATGTGTCGCAGCAGTTTTACAGTATTCAGTGAGGCCGGAAGAAGAACATCGCTCTCGGCCGCTCGACACTCGGGACAAACTATGCCGCCTCGTTCCGGAGAGAACACGTGCCCCTGTGGCTTAAGCTCGGCGCCACAGTCAACGCACTGCGTGATAGTCGGCGTAAACCCGTTCAGACGGAGCACCTGTATCTCAAACCAGCGTGACATCAATGGATGCATCGGCTCTGCGTCCAGCACCTGCAGCATCCGCACCAGGTGATTGAAAAGCGGTGGATTCGAACCACCTTCTACAGAGAAGCGTTCGGCAAGTTCAGCCATGTACAGACCGGTCGACATCTTCTCTAAACCTGAGTGCAATCCACGCAGGCTGGAGACGGACTGCACCTGTGACACGCTCTGGAGCGAACGACCCTCGTTTAGCGACACATTAATGTGCCTCAGGAGGTCAACATTGCCGCCGATCCGTGACTTCGGCTTACGAGCGCCCCTGGCGACGGCACGCACCAGTCCTCTGAACGGCGTCAACAGCGTGATCAGACGATCAGCCTCAGCGAAGTCGCTGGCACGCACCACCACAGCTTCGACGGAGTATGTCCTGGGCCGAGATGAGACCATGCTTGCTATTACCGGTTGAATCGGCGAGATTAGTGCTAGAAGTTTAACCGTCGGCAGAACCCAACGCGGCGCTACAAACGGCCCTGTGGAAAACCGTGCGGAATCCCTGTGGAGAACCTGGTTGGTGTTGGTGAAATCAGTCGAACATCTTTGACCGCCAGCTAGGAGTGCGAAATCATCCCACAACAGTTCGCTGCCTCACCACGCCAGGTCATCGATTCGCACACTATTCCCTGCTCACTCCACAGACAGACTTATACTTAGGTCCAGTTCACTTTCCACCTTTCCACAGCCCTTATTACATGTGATGAATAGGGACGATGATCTGAGAAAGATTTCCACATGATCGATTCCGCCCTAATAACAGTCCGTGCAGGAAACGGCGGAAGCGGCGTGGTCAACTTCCGCAAGGAAGCCTTCGTTCCGAAGGGAGGACCGGCCGGAGGCGATGGCGGTTTCGGTGGAAGCGTCATTTTCATCGCATCAGCATCGGTCAACACCCTGCTCAAGTTTAGAAAAGGCATGATACTAAGTGCTGGCAACGGGGACGCTGGCAAGTCAGCCAAGAAGACCGGTAAGGACGGTGATGATCTTGAGGTCGAGGTTCCGGTGGGGACTGAGGTGTGGCGTGTCACCCGAGGTAACTCCAAAGAGGGCGAACTGATCGGTGACCTTTCGAACGCGGGTGACAGGCTCGTTGTAGCTAAAGGTGGTAACGGAGGCTTCGGCAATACACGCTTCGCAACATCGACCAACCAGACTCCAATGCTGGCCGAGTCAGGCGAGGCCGGTGAAGAGAATGAGCTGAGACTCAACTTGAAATTGCTCGCAGACGTTGGCCTCATCGGCATGCCAAACGCAGGTAAGTCCAGCATCCTCGCCTCTGTGAGCGCCGCAAAGCCCAAAATCGCAAACTATCCATTTACCACGCTCGAACCATCACTTGGCGTCGTCTACTTCGAGCATGATGCATTTGTTGTTGTAGACATACCGGGTCTGATCGAAGGCGCGCACACAGGAATCGGGCTTGGACACGAATTCCTTAAGCACATCGAACGCACCCGCGTGCTGG
>JAJCYX010000356.1 GCA_029262715.1 Chloroflexota bacterium | reverse complement strand
TCACCGGCAACGACTCTCCATTTGCCACGCCTAACTCGGTTGGGTTCGCCGATCTCGCCGGCCACGGGGCCATGTGAACAGAGTGAAATTTAGTCTCTTCGGCGAACACCCACGACCACACCTCGTCGGCGATCGTCGGCACGAACGGTGCCAGCAGACGCAGCATCACGGAAAGACCGAGCCGCAGTCCAGCTACAGCCGAAGCGCGTCCCTCTGGATCGTCCTCACTGCGTGTTCGGCCCTTGAGCAGTTCGATGTAGTTGTCGGTGAATCCGCTCCAGAAAAACTCCTCGGTTGCCTGTAGCGCGATCGCAAACTCATACTCGTCGAATGCCTTGGTTGCGCGGCGAACAACAGCTCTTAGTTCCGCAACAAATGCCCTATCCAGTTCGTTAGTGATCTCGCCCTGTGGTCCGGTCTGCGACAGCACAAACTTGCCCGCGTTATAGAGCTTGGTAACAAGCTTGCCGCCGATCTTGAACACCGATTGATCGAACGTCATGTCCATACCGAGACGGCCGTTTGCCGACCAGTAGCGCACGGCATCGGCCCCGTACTGCTCTACCAGCGGCAGCGGCGTTACAGCGGTGCCTTTCGACTTCGACATCTTCTTGCGGTCGGGGTCGATGATGAAGCCTGATATAGCTGCGTTTCGCCACGGGATTTCGTCCTGGTGCAACATCGCCTTTGCGATCGTGTAGAAGGCCCACGTGCGGATGATGTCGTGGGCCTGCGGGCGAATGTCCATCGGAAAAAGCTGGGCCATGCGGTCATCTTCATCACCCCAGCGCGCCACGATCTGCGGTGTGAGCGACGAGGTGAACCATGTGTCGAACACATCCACTTCGGCGTCGAAGCCACCGGGCTTGCCACGCTGGTCCTCGGTGTAACCCTCAGGCGGTGACGCTGTCGGGTCGACGGGAAGCGATTCCGGAGTCGCGACTATGTAGTTGACATAGTCTCGCTCGCCGTGCTCATTGAGCGGATACCAGACCGGGATGGGCACGCCGAAGTAGCGTTGGCGTGAGACCGCCCAGTCAGCGTTCAGGCCATCGGTCCAGTTGGCGTAGCGCTTGTGCATGAAGTCCGGCCGCCACTGCACCTGTTCGCCTTTTGCCTGAAGCCCCTCTTTTTTGTCCAGAAGACGCACGAACCACTGGCGAGACGTCAGGTACTCAAGCGGATTGTCGCCTTTCTCGAAGTAGCGGACAGGGTGCGTGATGGGCTTTGGCTCGCCCTGCAGAGCAGCGCCGTTGCCGGTTGCGGAGTTCGCAGGGTCCTGTAGCAGCTCGACAGTGATGCGCTTGGCCTGGTTGACACGCCGTCCGACCAGGAGTGCAAAGTTCTCTTTTGCGCGCTCCTCATGACCGGGAACCGCCTCCCATTCCTCGCCATACTCCATGTGCCGAACGCGGCCGTCCTTGTCCAGCATGGGTTTGAGCGCAAGCTTGTTTTCGCGCCACCACTCAACGTCAGTCTGGTCACCGAACGTGCAGACCATCAGGATGCCGGTGCCCTTCTCGGGATCGGCTTTGTCGCTCGGGAAGATTGGAACACGCGAGAAGAATGCTGGCGTTATTGCGTGCTTGCCGAACAGACCTTTGAAGCGCGGGTCGTCCGGGTGCGCTGTTACGCCGACGCATGCGGCGAGTAGCTCAGGCCGTGTTGTTGAGATGACGAAACTTGTTGGCTCGTCGCCTTCAGGGTTCTCTACTGCAAACTCGATGTCGTGATACGCGCCCTGCTTCTCGCGGTCTTCCACTTCTGCCTGCGCA
Source organism: Chloroflexota bacterium (assembly GCA_029262715.1). Lineage (GTDB taxonomy): Bacteria > Chloroflexota > Dehalococcoidia > Lucifugimonadales > Lucifugimonadaceae > JAJCYX01. The sequence continues at coordinate 1,636 of JAJCYX010000356.1, read as the reverse complement.
ACCGCAGTCTGGAAGTCGACGTCCCACATGGTTGGCAGTTCAGCGGTGTAGACATGGCCTTTCTTGTCGAGATCGAGGAAGCTGCGTTGTGCTATGCGACGGCTGCGGTCGTCGATGGTCGCATACTCTTCGCCCCAGTCAATCGAGTAGCCCATGCGGTAGAACATGTCCTTGTATGCCTGCTCGTCCTCTTCGGTGACGAAGTGGCAGATGCGAATAAAGTCTTCCCGAGCGATTGGCAGCGGGACTTTGATGCGCTCTTTGTGCGGACGCAATGAGTCGAGGATGGCGCGGGTTTTGTTGATGCCTTGCGCAGCGGCGAGTTCGGGTTCGACCGAGTGCGCCGGGTCGCAGCGGACATTGAAGAAGTTCTGCACACGGCGTTCGGTTGGTAGGCCGTTGTCGTCCCAGCCCATCGGGTAGACGACGTTCCAGCCGGTCATGCGCCGAAACCTGGCGATGATGTCCTGGTGTGTGTATGAGAAGACGTGTCCGGGGTGGAGTGAGCCAGATGCCGTTGGAGGTGGAGAGTCTATGACGTAGTTGCGCTCACGCGGCTGAGAATGGTCGTGTCGATGGATGCCAAGCTCGTCCCACTTCTGGCGCCAGTGCGCTTCACGCTCTTTGATGTCGAAGCGTTTTGGAAGGTCGCCGAATTCGATTGACCGGACCCGGTCCTTGCTTATCGTCATGACTACTCTCTATGTGCTGCCAACAGCGTTTTCAAACGGACAATAAAAAAAACCCGTCCCACAAAAGGACGGGTAAACCGCGGTGCCACCTTTTTTGTTTTCCGAAGGCGAACTCTACTGTCATGCTGGCAGTTTTTTCTTCGGAAAACCTCTCTGTGCCGTAACGTGGCTAACGTTCTGACCTAGTCTCCAGCGGGTTAACGCCGGTGTTCGGCCAGACCGCTCAGGGGCGACTTCCCGGTTCCGTGGCCAGCGGCTTGCACCATCCGCCGCCTCTCTCAGGCCCGACTAACCGGTACTGCTCCCCATCGCAGCGTTTGCGATATTCGTACTAGATGAAGCTAACACGAGCGTGTTTGGCGGTCAATCAGAGAGGAGGTTAGATATTTGGCACACCATCCTGACTCAAGAAATGTGAGATCACTGCCATGACGGGATGGTACGCTTGCGCCTCTAATTACATTATGGAGGCAGACATGGAAGAGCGACCGTTTGATGAGTATGCCGATCAGTTTCTGGTCAACATCACGCCTTATGGTGCGGCAGTCACCTTTTCGCGAACGGACCCTAAGCCTCAAGCTGTTGGTGCGGCCTCAGAGAGTGCTGCCGTAGGTACGATTCGTACTTCTCTGGAACATCTGAAAGCAATGGCCTTTGTGATCCAACGGCTCATCAAAGAGACAGAACGCAATCAAGGTGTCCAGTTCCAATTAAGCGTGCCTGCTCTGAACGCTATGCAAATTGCTCCCGAAGACTGGGAATCATTCTGGCGGCTGGACTGATGCCCAGCAGTCACGAAGAGTTGCTGGCAGCTATCCATGAGGCGAAACTTAACGGGAGCCTGTTATTCCATGCCTACAACACGCGTAGGCGTCGTGAACGAGGAATTACGACAAAGCAGATCAAAGACGCTCTCAACTCACCGCGAGCTGAGATTCTTGAGC
>JAJCYX010000355.1 GCA_029262715.1 Chloroflexota bacterium | reverse complement strand
CGTCAGCAACACGAAATCCGCGATCGTCTCGCTGAATTTGGACGTGTTGGACGCGGACACTATCGTCATTAACATCGAACCCGAAGGCGGGAACACGGTTCCGACCGGTGCTGTGCTGCTAGCGAAGGCCAGCTAGGACCGTCCGGCGACTGGCGACTTGGCAACTGGCGACCCGGTCGCTGTCAAAATGCAAATGACATTGATCCACTCGAGACAGCAATAGGTGCCAGCGCCACAGCTATCGAAATAGGTCCAGGGTCCAGTTCTTGGTTCTGTCCCGCTAGCTGACTTCCCTGTGCAGTGGCTCAGACTAGCTTTGCCGTAACTCGAGTGACCTGACGACCCTGTACGTCTAGCGAAATTCCCTGTTTTTAAACTTGCGATGGATTCACGTTGAACAAACTGCCTGGCAATCTGTCGGTCTAAGTGAGGCTGAATCGAGCTTTCAGCGATTGCTTGTAGTCATTTAGAACAGCTGTGATCACAGCTGGGTCCTGCTTCGCTCGAGCCACGACCATAGAGCCCTGGAATGCAGCCTGAAGCGACCATGCCATTCGAGCAAACTCGCCTTCGGAGGCCTGTTTAACCCCAAGATGATCAGCGGCGTCGGTAATCATTTGCTGGAACCTCGCATGGGCACCATCGAAACTGCTGGCTGCAACTTCGGCAAGCATTGAGTTTGACGGGCCCGATTCCTGAGAAATCTCACCAACTACGCATCCGACCGCGTTACCGCTCTGGGTCGCAGATGAAACCATCAGGTCAATGCAACCAAATAGCGTTTCGACCGGATCGGCACCTACTACCGATGACATGATCTGTTCGCCAAGCTCAGACCATCTACTCATCACGGCCTTGCCAAGCTCGTCCTTCGAGGCATAGTGATAGAAAAACGCCCCTTTTGTTAGCCCGGTGGCTTTGCAGATGTCGTTAATCGAGGTTGCCGAAAAGCCCTTCTGGAGAATTAGAGCCTGGCAAGCATCGAGAATATTCTGCCTGGTTGTTTCTGCTTTCGACTGAACCATTGAGCCGCTCATCATTCCTAGTCTGACAGGTTCTTTGCCGTTGTAATGGCACTAACAGTATGATACAACATACCGACCGGTCGGTATATACGACTAATTTTTGATCGTCTATTGGTCCTTCTCAGGGCAAGGCCAATGCGAGTGGAAGCGACTTAATGATTAGCAAGGTGGGAATCGATTGACCGCATCACAGTCTTCGGCGGAACCAACATCTAGCAAACTGTTAGTTCGTAAGAACTGGGTGTTGGCGGTACTTTCTCTCACCACCTTCATGGTGTTCCTTGATGGAACTGTAGTTAATACTGCGACTCCAGCAATCGCAAGAGACTTCACAGCAAATAACTCAACCCTGCAGTGGATCGTAAACGCCTACGGATTAATCCTCGCCGGCTTCCTGTTAGTCGGTGGAAGCATCGGAGACAGGTTCGGCAGGCGTCTACTGCTGATCGGTGGCATGGTCGTGTTCGCCCTCGGTGCAGTCGGTGCTGCGATGGCCGAAAACTCTTCGTTTCTGATTGCAATGCGAGGTGTGCAGGGTATTGGTGCTGCGATGGCGTTGCCATCGACGCTCTCGATAATCACGGATGTGTTCCCACGAGGTGAGCGGGCACGGGCCATCGCTATTTGGACCGCAGTTAGCTCAATTGGAATAGCGGTCGGCCCTGCCGCTGGCGGCGTACTCGTGGATGAAGTTGGGTGGCAGGCCGTGTTTTGGCTGCAAATCCCATTCATCGTAGCGATATTAATCGGCGCGAAAATGATCCCTGAGTCCAAAGACAGTAGGCGTGAGCCAGTTGACCTCCCAGGCGGTGTACTTGGAACCGCGGGAATCATCGCAATAGTGTTTGCAGTGATCCAGGGCGGGGAGTTTGGCTGGACATCAGTTGAGATCATCGCCTCGTTCGCAATAGGCATAGTCCTGCTGATCGCATTTGCCTTCGTCGAGTTGACGAGCAGTCATCCGATGCTGCCAATAAAGTATCTGAAAGACAAACAGATCCTGGGGCCGTTCATCGTACTGACGATTCTGTTCCTGGGGATGATGGGCGTGTTTTTCTTCATGTCCCAGTTCCTACAGATTGTCCAGGGGAGAAGTGCGATCGTTTCCGGTCTGGCAATCGTTCCAGTCGCCGGTTCTATGATGGTCGCAGCAGGTATCAGCTCTAAGTTGCTGCCGAAGATTGGGCCGCGAGCTGTGGTTATTATCGGCACCGTCATCGTGCTAATAGCTACAGGGTTCCTGGCGCAGGTCAGTGTCGACCAAGCCTACTGGATCTCGTTGGTGGGAATCCTGATTATGGGTCTGGGCGCCGGGATGGTCATGCCGACAGTCTCTGACACGCTGATGGCATCTGTAGACCTTGATGATGCTGGTGTTGGCTCGGCTCTAAACGACCTCGGCCGCGAGCTCGGGGTGGCCCTTGGTGTGGCGATACTCGGCACGTTCGTTACGAACTTCTACCGAAACGACATCGTTGACGGATTACGTGGGTTGATTGGAGCGGATTCGATAGAGCGAATCGGCGACAGCATCGTTGCCGCTGTTCCTGAAACTGCAGGTCTACCGCCGGAAACAGCGTCCCAGGTGATATCTGCAGCTAACGAATCTTTTGTATCCGCGTTGCAGATCGGCTATTGGGGCGCGTTCGGGTTCGTCGCGCTCGCACTTGTTGTGGGTATTTTGATGATGCCTTCAAAGATGAGAGTAAGCCAGGTTGAAAACGAGCATGAAGACAGCGCCACGCCTGTGCTTGAACCGGTTGTCGAGACAGCTTAGGTAATACGTCGCCTCAATAGTCGACCAGCCCGCGAGAGCGAGCATCGATGATTCTCCTTACGAGGATAATTAGCCGGAGACGAAGTGGCCCGCGGGCTCTCGTCTGCGGCTCTGTCTTTTCGCAGTACCGCAGCGGCCACCCTCATACCATCTGAGTTACATGGGGCGAAGGCCCGGACGGTTTCCGAAACAGGGAGAACGTCTGCGGGTCTGAGTGGCCTGCATACCGCTGCACCGACCTCAACGGCACTCTCGCCTTGCATTCTCGGCGAATGTGGTGCATGATGTATTTTAATAAAGGCCGGCTGGCCGGTTTTCTATAAACGACCTGTTTGCTAGAGAACTGCCAACATCGAGATTGACCTGAATAAGTTGAGGTCAACTTGGATCGAAAATTGAAGCATGCGTCGGAACGAGGTAGACATGAACCTGATTACTGCAGATGAGCTAAAGGTCAAGCTGGACGCCGGGGACGAATTCAAGCTGGTGATGGTCTCGAGCGAATGGGCCTACAGAAGGAAGCACATCCCTGGGTCTTTGAATATCAACCATCCTTCAAAAGTCACCGAGTTACTTGGCCCTACAGACGAAATCGTTCTGTACTGTTCAGACCCAAGTTCTCCGGCTAGTAAATTTGGTTATCACCTTCTCACAAGCGGAGGGTATGAAAATGTGCGCCGGTACGCTGGTGGAATCACTGGCTGGGAAGACAGCGGCCTTGCACTGGCTGGCGAATGGGCGGAGCAACCAACCCGTTAGACGGGACATTAGAACGGATCAATAACAATGCAGTTCATAGTTTTATGCCCGAATTGTCGTAAGACGTTTCTTTCTCAGAGTCCCGACTTTGTTCTTCCAAAACATGGAGGCGAAGATGCGGTGGACGGCCTGCCGTTGGTCTTCACCCATATGTTTGTGTTACCGGGTTAGCCTCGTCTTCCAAGCGTAGTCTTTGAGTGCCAGCTGCTCTCTACGAAACTGGGCATGAAGCCACTGCTGGAACAAGTGCTGGCCAAGCCGGAGATACTGAAGGCGTAGTGCAATGCCTTGGAGTCCTACAACCTACCGAGGTGACCTCATAAGCCTCCGCCAGCCTCTGACTTCCGATGTTGAGGATTTCCTCGTAAAGGCTGGGCAGCCTGAAACGACTCTCGCTTACGGCGGTGATCCATCCGGAATTAAGCGTCCGAGCCGGGAGTCCTACGAACGTTCGCTCACTGGATTTCCAGATTCAATTAAGTGGGTGATCGACCGCCATGATCACGCTATCGGTCGGGTAAGGCTTCACGAGATCGACGAGGAAGAAGCCCACGCACGGTTGGCTATCGGCATTTGGCATCCGGCTGACTGGGGGCATGGTTACGGTACGGAGGCATCAAAGCTTGTGATCGGACATGCTTTCAATATCATGAACCTCCACCGGGTCGATCTGATCGTGCTTGAGTCAAACCAACGGGCGATCCGCTCTTATGAGAAGTGTGGATTCAAAGTAGAAGGCGTTCTTCGTGAGCGTGCGCTCGTCGGCGGTCAACGTCAGAACGATCTGATCATGGCGATCCTGAGACACGAGTTTTCAAACGACTTATCTGTTAGAACGGGTACTGGCTAAGCGGGAGATATTGAAAGCATGAATTGAAAGACCGTAAGACCACAGGTACTGGCACGGGAATTGGAATAATCGTAGGAGTCGTCATCGGGGTACTTACCGACAATGTGGGGTTATGGATTGCGCTCGGTCTCGCGATCGGGACAGGTATCGGAGCCACGATTGAAAGTCGCCGCAATAACGAATAACACGATTTGAGAATCTGATGGTTAACTAGTCAACCAGATTCGAACCTCATTCGCAGTCGCTATGCGCATTTTGCGATAGGCCAGAATCTGCCCGTATCAAGTCTGGTGTTTTGCATAAGTTGCCCATAAGCACCAGCACTAACTGCATCACCACCGACTCTGGTGAAACAGTGCCTCAATTGCCGGGCGGCGTATCGTTCCCCATCACCTCTCCTCCCTGCCAGAGCTGCGGCCAGGCGACTACCGCCAGCGCTGTAAGCGCCAGGCCGACAATTCCGTAAATCGTGAGTGTTGCCTGGATACCGAACACCTCGGCAAGCCCACCTCCGATCAGCAGCCCCATTGGCAGTCCGTAGACCGCCAGCATCCGAACGCCCATCACGCGACCCCGAAACTCCCTCTGCACCGTTGTCATCAACAAGACCGTCATCGAGATCATCGAAATAGAGCTAGCGAAGCCGACAGCCGCGAGCACAGGGAACGCAGGTCCAGAAGTGTCGAACCGGGCGAACAACAGCAGGAACAGATGCCAGGCTACTACGGCGAACAGCATGGCGCGGTCGGGTCGGGCGATTCGTGCCAGTGCGGCCATCGCGATCGACCCCGCCAGCGCTCCTAAGGCAACTGCCGCCAGCAGACGTGCCAATCCGTTCTCGTCTGTGTTGAACAGGTCGCGTGCCACGACCGGCATCAGGCCGTTCGAGAGCGGAAAAGCAGTGAGGTTCACCAGGAATGCCAGGAACATTACCGCCTTGATCGTCGGTGAGCCACGCATGTACGAGACTCCAGACTTGAGCGTATGGAAGACCGGATCACGCTGCAATGGAGCAGATCGGCGCACGATGCTGACTGCGGATATGAACACCACAGAAATGCCGTATAAAACGGTGACGCCCGTATAGGCGAGGCCAAGACCAAATTGAGCGAACAGGCCAGCGCCGATCAACGAGCCGGCGATCTTCGCTGAGTCCTGCGTGGTACGAGTAAGACCGTAGGCGTTCAGCAGAGATTCCCTGGGAACAATGTCGGCGACGAGTGACTGCCGGGCAACGTTGTCTGCAACACGAACCATGCCGGTCAGGGTGGCGATGATGAACACATGCCAGACTTCGAGAACGTCGGTCAGCGCCAGCGTCATGATCGTCAACGCCAGGACGGCAAGGATCGTGCGCAGGCCGATGATCATGCGTCGCCCGGTCCATCCGGTCAGCGAGGACCCCATAAAACGGAGCGACGAGCGTGCCAAGAAATTTCAGAGCCCCGAACAGGCCGAGCAGGAACGGGGAGTCGGTCTGCACCAGGACAAACCAGGCCAGAATCAGGTTCTCCATCTCGTTCGACCAGCTCATCAGGGAATCGGCGATCCACTGCATCCTGAAGTTGCGGTAGCCGAATGAATGGAAGAGACCTGTGCGGCCAGATGGACGAGGGATTGATGATGCGTCCGGATTCGATATGGCAGCCTGCTCAGAACTTCCCACAACGGGCTTGACCAACGACCGGCTCCTTGATGAACACCGGAGTCTAGGTCCAGGACCCGATCTGCCGATGGCTATTCCGGTGAAGTCTATAACCGCCATGCAAAAACCGGGAATGGAATTCCAGCAGATTCTCGAGAAGGCGGGAGAAAAGCGCGCCGCCACTTTCCTTGCACCCGAACGATGTTTCTTATTTCGTAGCTCCACCGGCTCAACTCTCTCCCGTGGCGGGAGAGGGAAAATCATCACGCTCCACTCCCGTCCCATCTCAGGTATCTTTGCCGCCTGAACCTGCAGCCTGCTTCGGAAACCCTTCCCTCATGCCTGACGAATTTGCCGCACGCCAGACCGACGGTGTTTCATTTCAGAACCTGAATCCCGGACTGTTCCTGGACAGAAGCGCACGCGTGTATCCGCAGAAAACAGCGGTCGTGTACGGAGACCGAACCTACTCGTACGCAGAGTTCAATCGGCGCATTTCGCTTCTCGCAGGCGCACTTACACGGGCAGGATTGGTGCCCGGCGACCGCGTTGCATACTTGGTGCCGAACATTCCTGAAATGCTTGAGGGCCACTATGGGCCGATGCGCATGGGCGGCGTGCTGGTTGCGATGAACACCCGGCTTTCAAAGCGTGAGATCGGGTTCATCATCCGTCACTCCAGCGCGAAGGCGCTGGTGTTCGACTCCGAATTCTCAGGTCTCGTTGACGAAGTTCTATCTGGACCGCACGACGTAACGACCCTCGTCGAAGTTGCCGATATGGCACCGACCACTGGCATTCGTGGCGCGGTCGAGTACGAGGAGTTCCTGCGAACAGGTGAGGGTGTCGAGCGACCGCGGTTCGACCGCTCCGAGCTGGACACCATCGCCATCGATTACACGTCCGGAACTACCGGAGAGCCTAAGGGCGTCGAGTATTCCGGGCGCGGTGCTTACCTGAATGCGCTCGGACAGGCGCTTGATGCGGGGCTGACGCCGCAGAGCGTTTACCTCTGGACACTGCCAATGTTCCACTGCAACGGATGGTGCTACACGTGGGCGGTGACTGCGGTTGGCGGCACGCATGTCTGCTTGCGCCGAGTGAACGCTGAGGACGTATTTTCAGAGGCAGCCAAACAGGCAGTAACGCACATGTGCGCTGCACCGAGTGTGCTTTCGCTGCTTGAGTCGTCGCCGTCCGACACTCCATCCGAAACTCTGGCAAGGCTGGATGGGATAAAAATATTCACCGGTGGCGCGCCGCCTGCGCCAAGGGTGCTGCGGGCGATGGAGTCGATGGGAGCGGAGCTTCACCACCTGTACGGCCTTACCGAGACATACGGGCCTTCGATGATTGCCGCCGTGCAGCCGGAATGGGCGGAGCTGACGGTGGACGAGCAGGCGCAGATGAAGTCTCGGCAGGGAGTTCCGACCACAACTCTGCATGTTGGCGTCCGGGTTGTGCACGAGGATATGTCGGACGTTCCGCCGGATGCTGAGACGATTGGCGAGGTGGTGACTCGGGGCAACACGGTGATGAAGGGCTATTTCCGTGACGCCGAGGCGACCGAATCAGCATTTGCCGCTGGCTGGTTCCACACGGGAGACCTGGCGGTGGTTCACGCTGACGGTTACATCGAACTGAAGGATCGCAAGAAGGATGTGATCATTTCGGGCGGCGAGAACATCTCAAGTGTCGAGGTTGAGAACGTGCTGATGGAGCATCCGGCGGTGCTTGAGACGTGCGTGATTGGTGTCCCGGATGAGCAGTGGGGCGAGGTGCCGAAGGCGTTCATTTCGTTGCGCGACGGGCTGGAGATTGCCGATTCGGAGATCATCGAGTTTTGCAGGGAGCGGCTGGCGCGGTTCAAGGCACCGAAGCGGATTGAGTTCGGGGATTTGCCGAAGACGGCGACGGGAAAGATTCAGAAGTTTCTGCTCAGGGAGCGTGAGTGGGCAGTCAATGACAGGCGCATCGGCTAAGGCCGCGTGCGGCGTTTTCACCGTATTGTTGGGTACAGAATTATGAAATTGGAGAGAACGGATGAAGGTGACTCGGATTTTTACGGGTGATGACGGTCAGTCCCATTTCGAGGACCTGGACTACGAGCTGCACGCGTCCGGTTCTGCTGTCGGCATGCTGTCCGAGTTGATCCCAACTAAGGGCATGATCCTGCGCGAGACCCCGGCCGACTACGATTTCGATTTCCACACCGCCCCGCGGCGTCAGTTCGTGATAAACCTCGATGCATCGGTGGAGATCACGGTCAGTGACGGCACGAAGCGGGTGATCGGACCTGGCGAGATTTTCCTTGCTGAGGATACGACCGGGCAAGGGCATATCAGCAGGTCGGTGGACGGCAAGGTGCGCCACAGCATTTTCGTAACGCTAGAGTAGGCGGCAAGCCGCGTTTTGCCGTGTTTCACAGCTTGCTGAAGGAGTGGCGGCGGGCGGTGCTTTCGGGCGGCGTGTACTTAGTGACAGTAGTCATCTCTAAACGAAAAAGTGGCAGGCCACTGTCATCCCGACCCTCGCGGGGGGATCTGACCGTTGATGCATGGTCACCCGCGAGATTCTGAATTAAGTTCAGAATGACAAACATTCCCTCTCCCGGATCGGGAGAGGGTCAGGGTGAAGGTGAGGGTCGTTTCGTCTTGAAGGGGAGACTGAGTCATCTCCATAGGCTACCGACCTTCCTTCTAACTCCCTCCCAAGCTGGGAGAGAGGACAGACGGGGCACACCGAAAGCGCCGCTTGCTACCGCCGCACGCGGCACCCACCCTCTAACGCCCTCCCAAGTAGGGAGGGAGAACACCACCAGCTACAAGGAATAAGAAATGCCTGAACGACGACCTCGCCTTGAAGGAAAGGTGGCTATTGTCACCGGTGCTGGTTCACGTGGGCCCGGAGTCGGCAATGGCAAGGCGACCGCAACACTGTTCGCTCGTGAGGGAGCGAGCGTGGTGCTCGCCGACCTTGAACTAGACCGGGCGAACGAAACGCTGGCCGAGATCGAGGCCGAAGGCGGCACCGCATCGGCGTTTCAGGCCGACGTGACCAGCGATGAAGAATGTCGAGCACTTGTCGAGGCAGCGGTCGAGCGGTACGGACGGCTCGACATCCTCGACAACAACGTTGGCAACAGCATTCGGGAATCGGTCACGGAAATCGACCCGGACACCTGGGACACCATCATGGCGCTGAACTTGAAGAGCATGATGCTGATGTCTCGCCACGCCATCCCGCGAATGATCGAAACCGGCGGTGGCTCGATCATCAACATTGCGTCGATAGCCGGAGTGAGGGCTTCAAAGGCCGTCGCTTACACAACGTCGAAAGCCGGGGTGATCGGTCTGACGGTAGCGATGGCGGCGGACCACGGTAGACAGGGAATTCGCGTCAACGCCATCGCACCGGGTGCGGTCTATACCCCGATGGTTTCGTGGCGGCTTTCGGACGAGATGCGTGCGCACAGGAAAAACACGACGATGCTGGGGGTTGAGGGCACGCCGTGGGACGTTGGTTGGGCGGCCGTGTTCCTGGCAAGTGATGAGTCACGCTGGATGACAGGATCGGTGCTCACCGT
>JAJCYX010000354.1 GCA_029262715.1 Chloroflexota bacterium | reverse complement strand
ACGGCCAGGATGATCCAGCCGTAGTAGAAGGGCGTGCGGGCTATGCGAGGGACGGCCGAGTTGGCGATGACAAAACCTACCAATTTATGCGCGGTTGGAGTTGAGGTGTAGACGAAATGCCCTTGGTCCCGAGGGAGTGGGCGCAATAGCTAAACTGAAAGTGACATTGGGGTGCGCGTTGGTAGCGGCATAGGTGCCGATGCATTCCGTAGCAACAACAAGCTCATCTAACGTCACATCTAGCCTTAAACTCCCTGCCATCGATGGTGACGGGGTATCGGTGATGTAGCGACAGGTAGTCTGGTGGTGTGAATGCTTCCCGACCGTCTTTGTACTGATAGCCAACCGTAGTAGCCTGTGCATCCTGCACTCGCGACTTGAGGTGAGTGCAGGATGCACAGTGGTGCGTGAGTACGAAGCTTTATAGACAACCGCGATGGATACTCCACAATCAAGAACGATTTTGTGGAGCGGATACTCGCTGAAGAGCCTAAATCACCCGACTAAACGCATGTGTAACCGTTCTGACTACCACCTGTGCAGGTTCGGAGCGAAGCTGGCTTCGTAGAACTCTGCTGCATTCTCACCGGGCTTGATCACAGCATCCACGACGGCATCGTCTTCGGCAGTGATCTCCACATCAATCGCCCCGAGGTTGTCCTGCAACTGCTCTAGCGTCCGAGGACCTACCAGCGGTGCTGTCACAGCGGGCCTACTCATCACCCACGCAAGAGCAAACTGCGACACCGTGCAGCCCTTTGCCTCGGCAAGCGGAGTGATCGCATCTACGATGTCCAGTACGCCTTCATTGAAACGACGCTCCATGCCCGGTCGTGTTTCGTCAGCGAAACGTGCGCCAGAAGGCTGTGATCCGCTTCGCACATACTTGCCGGTCAGGCCGCCGCCGCCAAGTGGGCTCCACGGAATAACGGCCATGCTGAAGGTCTGACACATCGGCAACATCTCACGCTCAATCCGGCGGTCGGCCAGATTGTAGGGAGATTGGTCAGACACGAAACGGTTCAGGCCCAGCTCTTGCGCCGCCCACAGCGACTCCACAACCTGCCATGAGCCGAAGGTGGAAGTGCCGATGTAGCGCACCTTGCCCGCAGTGATCAGGTCATCCATGGCACGAAGCGACTCATCGATAGCGATGTGCCGATCAGGGCGGTGGAACTGGTACAGGTCAATGTGGTCAGTCTGCAACCTGCGCAGGCTAGCCTCACACTCTTCAATGATGTGGAACCGAGAGTTGCTTCGGCCATTCGGCTCGTCTGACATGCGGCCGTGAACCTTGGTGGCAAGAAAGACCGAGTTGCGCTTGCCGTTGCGCTTCAGCGCTTCACCTACAACCTCTTCGCTCTTTCCGGCGCTGTAGACGTTTGCCGTGTCCAAGAAGTTCAGTCCTGATTCCAACGCATTGTCAATGATCCTGTAGGAGTCTTCAGGAGTGGTTTTGCCACCGAACATCATGCAACCAAGCACGAGTGGGCTGATGTTGACACCGGTTCGGCCAAAAGGTTTGTAATTCATATCTTGCTCCTCTAAGTTGGGATGCTGGCAGGGAATGCAGGTTCGGGCCAGACTGGAATAAAAGCAGCAAATAACTGAGCCATGGTGAGCTATTCGACACTATCTGCTTACTTGGGTTTACAGAGTCGAAGGCAAAGCCGAACCTTGTTACGAGGTTCCGGTGCATGGCCGGTTGCTCACCAGTCTGCTGGCCGACGATCTGGCGACGCCGCGCACGCATTGTTGCCTTGGCGATCATCTCTGCTGACTTCGACATCGTGTCCATCTCCATCAGCGACAAATTTGCTCCGTGATTCATTTCGATACTCCCTCGGCTTCTATTGCCGGTGCCGTACGTCAACGACAGGTACCACTATCGGCTGGAAGTGGGAGCGCAGCATCCGAATCAATTGCTATTTCAGTTTTCGAACATGTAGCAACACGATAGCAACATATTGCTAATCCCTGATGTAGTTTGCGGTTTCTGGATGCTGGCCTTCTCCCCGAAAACCGCTCCGTTTTAAGTGATAATTTTCCGGGATGATTCTGACATCCAGTAGATGGTCTAGGACCGTCGAAAATCAACTCCTGAGGGAACGTCTCTACTAAAGAGAACAGCGCGGTCAAGCGCTGGCGGATTTTCGGTCAACTTGACCGGAGTTGACTGCTTGACCGGTCAACTTTTAGATTGATTGACCGGTGTTATATGGCGCACATGGAGTGACCAAACATTGGAGACACGCATGAGCAAGACCACTGTTTGGCGCCATGCTCCGGCAAGAACCACATGACGTAGGTGGAAGCTCGCCTAGTCCGTTGCTGGCTCACGGCGGCCTCCTCCAGACCGGGTTCGGATCCATGGTTACCATTGGGTGCTGGCGCTAGCGTTCCACCGATAGTTGGCGGGGCCAGCATGGCCAGACGATCCGAAACCGGATCGGAAGTTGATCAGTGATTGTTGGCCGCCTGGTCCCCAGGACGCGGATAAGCCGTCCAACTTGCCAGGGTTACTGCATACGGACTTCTCTATAGCGCGCTCAATAGAGAAGAAACTCCAACCCCATGATGCGGTCCCGCACACCCCGCTTGAGTCGTTATCGCCAACGCGATGGCCCTTGCCGGAGATGCATGGAAAGCGCGGGCTTCGTGTTGGACTCGACACCTTGTGGCGCGTGCTCCTTCATGCCGAAAGATTGCCCGGATAGATGCAAACTCGTTGACTTGTATACATCCGTGTATACACTGCACCGCCCCAGCGCAGTGTGGTGACTCTTTGCACGACATCGGGATTGACAAGTTTCTCGCCTCGTTGGTGGAGTCGGTATTCGTAACTGCAGCATGAAGTGGTAACAGGATTAAAACAAGAGCAGGCGAAGTGAGAGCAGCCGGGTATCGAGCGAATCCCAGATAGATGGGAACTCCCTCGCTGCCCAGGAGAGGCTGTTCAAAGAACTCTGTAAGTCACGCGATTGGCAACTTGTCGGCGTCTATCGTGAGGAAGGAAAATCTGCTCATTCCGAGAGCGTCCGCCATAGACCCGTATTCCGGCAGATTTTAGAAGATGCCGCAAAGAACAGGTTTGATGCGGTGGTCGTCCACACGCTGGACCGCTGGTCAAGAAACCTGCGCGTGACGCTCGAATCCCTGAAAACCCTCGCCGAGCATGATGTCGGTCTCGTCTCCATCACTGAGAACATCGACTACTCGACCGCTCAAGGAAAACTGTTCGCCCAGATGCTTGGAAGCTTCGCCGAATACTTCTCAGAGTCACTGGCCACACATGTCAGAAAAGGACAGGGACAGCGAGCACGGGACGGCAGGCATCTCGGAGGCATCCCGTTCGGGTACCGGTCCTGCTGGTCTGGCAAGGACGGACAGAGAGTCCTTCACTGTGATCCTGAACATCTCGGCGGCGTTCACGTAGTCCCTGAAGAGCGCAACGCGATCAAAGAGCTGTTCGAGCGGTATGCACGCGGGACGGCCACAACCGCAAGTCTCGCTATCTGGCTGAATGAGCAGGGGTTTCGGACAAGGAACACGAAGCGATTGCTGACACCCGGGGGCGAGAGCACCCCAGGACCTCGTTACTTCACCAACGCCTCGGTCCGAGTCATCCTTCATAACCCGTTTTACACAGGATTAGTGAGGCACAAGAAAGAACGGTTCCGCGGTCAGCACGAGCCGGTGATTGGCGCCGAGTTATTCGAAGCGGTCCAACTGGCGCTGCGGAAGAACAGTGGAAGGTCTTCGACTATCGGCGCTGGCACAAAGTCCAATCGAACCTACCTGCTGAAAGGATTGGCACGCTGCGCTGACTGTGGCATGAACCTCTGGGCACAGACCTACATGAACGGCCAGCGGTACTACAGGGAGCACAGGGCATCAAGGAGTCATGGCGAGTGTCCGTCACAGGGAGGCTCGATCTCATGCTCAATCCCCGACGAACAGATCGGCGAGATGTTCAGTTCGATCACCTTGCCGGTTGACTGGCAGGAGAGAGTACTGGCTGAGATCGTTCATCGTGATGAGAGCGCTCGGATCATCGCTGAGCGGGAGAGAGTGAAGGAACGGTTGAGACGGCTCGGCAAAGCGTTCGTGGATGGTCTGGTCGATGAGATTGAATACCACAGACAGAAGAAGTCCCTGGAGTGGGAACTTGAAGCGCTGCTGATCCCTGAGGCCGATGCCGTAAAGGCAGCAGGCAGGTTGCTTGCTGACATTCCACGATTGTGGGTGAAAGCGACTTTGCAGGAGCGTCACAGACTGCTGACGACAATCCTTGACGCCGTCTACATCGACATGAAGGACAAGAAGTCGATTATCTCAGTTAAAGCCAAACCGGTATTCAAAGACGTGCTCGGGCTGGCCATTTACGGCAAGTCTGTGTTCATGGTGGAGACGGGGGAGCGACTGTGTTGATTG
>JAJCYX010000353.1 GCA_029262715.1 Chloroflexota bacterium | reverse complement strand
CGTCACCGCGCCAGATATGCAGGTCGGACCCGCACACTGAAGTGGCGCGAACGCGGATCTGTACGGCGTCCGGCTCCATTACAGGCAACGGCAGATCCCGCAATTCCCACGAATGGTCAGCGTCGTGCCAGACCGCAGATGTCCCCTGTTCTTTTGATGAGGTCGTCATACATATCCTTTCTGTGACCCTTCGCCAGAAAGCGAATGTGGTCGTCTATTTACATGGATAACTGGATTTCATATGGATCGGCTGGATTGGGCTAACCGGAAGCTTACTCGCAGATCAGGTGAATATCATCATTCCGATCAAGATAGGTCAAACGAGATTGGCCGAGGAGATTCTCGAATCCGACGAGTTATGTATGTACTGCCGATCTGATCTGGTGAAACGACCAGATCGCACCGATCGCAATCCAAACGGCGCTTAGCGTCCTAACGCTGGAAGATCGCTCTGTTCCCGAGTCGTACGGCTTATGTTCGGGGTCGCTCATTCACATTCCTTGCCCTGAGCGGGTCCCCGCCTGGCTGTTGCTAAGAATCTCCGTTCAAGAACTTCTCGCCTGAACCCAGCAGCAGATCATGAATCCAGACCGATGTCATGATGTCAGCTGTCATCTTCCGGCCCTTCGAGCGGATGTGGTCGGTTAGCTCCTGCATGACCTTGACCACGTCCGGGTGCTCAGACTGTCCCGGATAGCCGATGCCCTGTGCAAAGTCGTTAGGCCCGATGCCGAAGTGGTCGATACCATCCACTGCAAGGATGTCGTCGATGTTGTCCACCGCTCCCTGGTCTTCCAGCAGAGCACCCACAAGCATGTTGTCGTTGGCGTCCTTGTAAAACGCGGTCTTGTCGCCCCAGGGCTCCGGCGTGAACGAATAGTTGGTACCGCGATTGCCGCCAAACGAGCGCTGTCCGCTGGGGCCGAAATAACAGGCGTCAACAAGCGCCTCCGCATCTTCACCAGACGAAACGTGCGGACCGACGATGCCCTGGATGCCGCGGTCCAGGTACTGCAAGATGGTCGACTGCTCTACGCTCTCGACGCGTGCGACCGCTGTGGCACCGGCAGCTTCAATGGCACGAACCTGATCCTCAAGCTCTGAATAACCAAATGGGCCGTGCTCTCCGTCTAGCCAGACGAAATCGAAGTCGAGACGACCGAGGATCTCTATATTGTGGACTGACGGGAAGGTGAGGTTGTAGCCCTTCGCAATTCGGCCCTCGCTGGCAGCTTTTAGGACTCGGTTCTCTCTGACCTGTGACATTTTGACGTTCCTGTGCGGTGAATTGTTTCTGGCTTCGGCGTGTCTGAATCTCGCAGTGAAATAGGTATCACATAAGACGGGGCGATGGGCGAGTTCGACGGGATAAACCCGGTTGTTTTCTCGTCAACAGATGCAGTGGCCAGCACGGGTCTATACTCCGCTGCACTCGCGGCAATTGACGCGTTGCACAGCAGAGCGGTGTTCCCCGACCTGGGCAAGCATCGACGGCCACATGTAACGGACAATCATGAAGATTACTCACATCGAAACGGTCCGAGTTGGCGAATTTCCGGACATCATCTGGGTTCGCGTCCACACGGACAATGGCCTGATCGGTCTTGGCGAGAGCTGGTACGCGGCCAGCACGATGGAAACTGCCGTTCACGATCACTTCGCTCCGTTGCTCGTCGGACGTGACCCGTTCGCAATCGAACGTCACTGGTTGAACATGTTCCGGCTCTCTGACCATGCGGGATACGGCGGCGCAGAGATGCGGGCGATCTCGGCCATCGACATTGCACTCTGGGATATCAAGGGACAGGCGACCGATGTTCCGATCTACGAGCTGCTTGGCGGAAAGGTGCGCGATCGGATTCGCGTCTATGCCACGGGAGCGCCATACACCGGTGCTGGTGAGCTGGCGAAGGAGCTTGTGGCAGACGGCATTGTTGCGATGAAGATGGGCCCGACTATTCCAGTCGCGACCCCAAGCGAAGGACAGTATCTTTCCCCGAAAGAGATGGATCGCGCCCTTCAGCCGTTCAGGGATGTGCGAGACGCTGTTGGCGACGACATCAAGATCGCAAATGACGGTCACGGAAAGTGGGCTTTGCCGGTGGCGATCCAGATTGCGCAGGCGATGGAGCCACTGGACATCATGTGGCAGGAAGACCTGATGCCGCTCATGAACCCGGACTCGCTGCTGAGGCTGCAGGAATCCACCGCGACACCTGTATGTATCTCCGAACGCTTACTCTCCCGATGGCAGCTTCGGCTGTACATCGAGAATGGTTCTGCCCGCATCGTGATGCCAGACCTGATCTGGACCGGCGGGATCAGTGAAACGCACAAGATCGCGGTCATGGCATCAGCGCATCAGGTCCCGGTCGCTCCGCACGACGCAACAGGGCCTGTGAACATCTTCGCGTGTGCGCAGATATGCATGAGTTCCCCGAACGTGATGATCATGGAGCACGTGCGGCCTTACTTTCAGGGCTGGTACGGCGACTTCGTCGACCCGAACCTGCCGATAGAAAACGGCTGGCTCTCTGCACCGGAACGTCCGGGTGTCGGGACACAGTTGCGGCCGGAAGTGTTTCAGCGAGCTGACGTTTCGACACGAGTCACAGATGAACGCGTCGCTGCGCCTGGAATGAATGACGAAGGCTGGTCATCGACGGACAATTTTTCGCCGGAGATGGCAGCGGAGATGGACGACATATGGCGCTTCAGAAAGATGGCAATTGACGGTACCGAAGGGAGGCTGGGATGAAAATCACTCAGATTGAGACGATCCGTGTCAGCCAGTTTCCAGATATCCTCTTCGTGCAGGTTCACACGGACGTCGGAATCGTTGGGCTCGGTGAGACTTGGTACGCAGCAAGCACGGTTGAAGCGGCGATACACGATCACTTCGGCCCTCTACTGATAGGCCGCGATGCCTCTGAGATCGAAGCGCACTGGCAGACGATGTTCCGGCTTTCAGATCACGCCGGATATGGCGGAGCGGAACTGCGTGCGATCTCCGCCCTCGATATTGCACTGTGGGACATCAAGGGACAGGCGCTCAAGCTGCCAGTGTTCGAACTGATTGGCGGCGGTACCCGGCACCGCATTCGCGTCTACAACACGCTGGGCGTCTACGGCGACATCACAGACGGTCACGATGTCTGGCGAACGCCGGTGACCGTTGCGAAGAGCCTGCTTGATGAAGGCATCGAAGCAATGAAGTTCTCCCCTACCGATTTCATTGCCCGTGAGTCCGATGGCAACCTGTTGTTCAAGAAGGACCTCGACCGGGCGCTGCGGCCCTTTCGGGACATCAGGGACACGCTTGGCATGGAGATGCAGGTTGCGAACGATGGCCACGCAAAGTGGAATCTTGCGACTGCGATCAAGATCGCGCAGGAGATGGAGCCGCTGCGGCCAATGTGGCACGAGGAGTTGATCTCTCCACTGAACGAAGAGGCTCACCTGAGACTGCAGCAGTCGACACGCACGCCGATTGCCGTCGCCGAGCGGTTGATGACTCGCTATCAGCACCGACGGTTCATCGAATCTGGCGCAGCCCGAGTAGTGATGCCCGACTTAACGTGGACCGGCGGCATTTCCGAAGTGATGAAGATCGCTATTCTCGCCTCAGGGCATCAGCTACCAATTGCGCCGCACGATTGCGTCGGACCGGTGAACATGCTGGCGTGCGCACAGATCTGCATGGCAACTCCAAACGTGATGATCATGGAGTACAACAGAGCGATGCACCGCGGCTGGTACGGCGATTTCATAGAGCCGAACTTCGTCGTGAAGGACGGTTTCCTGATGGCACCGACCGAACCGGGCATTGGTGCGAGGCTGAAGGAAGGCGTGCGTGAGCGGTCGGATGCAACCATACGGGTTAGCGATGAGGAGAGAGAATCGTGGTTAACGTCGAGGAACCGCTACACCTATCCGCCGAAGGATATGCAAGAAGATTTTGAGAGGGTTTGAGGACGCGAGATTGAGCAGATCAGTTCACCAGTTCGAGTTAAGTCGAAGATAGTAGAGGACCAGTTAATGACAGACAGTAAACGAATCATCTTTATCGGCGCCGGTGCGGTTGGCAGCTACCTTGGCGGCTGGCTCGATCACTCAGGACACGACGTGACAATCGTCGACCCGTGGGCCGCGCAGGTAGAGAAGATCAGGGCTGATGGGCTGAAAGTCGAGGGTCCGCACGAGCCATTTACGGCGCACCCGAAGATGTTCCACCTTCACGAAAATGAGCTGGTCGCTAGACAGGACAAGTTCGACATCGGCTTCGTTGCAATGAAGGCATATGACACCCGATGGGCCGCTCACTTCATTGACCCGTTTGTGAAGCCGGAAGGCTACATTGTCTCGTCACAAAACACGTGGACTGACCCGATCATCGCCGAGGCCGTCGGTGCGGAGCATGCGGTCGGACTCGTGATGTCATCTATTTCCGTGGCGATGTGGGAGGCTGGAAAAGTTGAACGACCCGGCAAGAAGCGTCGCCGGGATGAGGGTCATGACGTGTTCCGGGCTGGCGAGCACGATGGCTCTGAGACGGAGCGAATTCGAGATTTGATCGAGATGCTTGACCCGATCGACGCAGGCAAGACGACGACGAACCTGTGGGGCGAGCGCTGGGCGAAGCTGAGCCAGAACAGTATGGGCAATCCGGTTGTTGCGGTTTCGGACATGGGCATGGCCGACCTGAATGGTGATCCCAGGGGCCGAGAGCTCCAGATCAGGCTTGCTGCGGAGTGCGCTCGCGTTGGCCTGGCATGTGGTTACAAGGTTGAGAAGTTCGGCGGGATGGACCCGCAGATGTGGGCGGATTCCAGCCGTGGCGATGTGTACGAAGAGTTGGACGGTGTGCTGGCGCAGAAGGCAGGCGGCGCGAACTGGCGGCCATCGATGGGCCAGGACGTTGTGAAGGGCCGCCCTACTGAGATCAACCAGATGAACGGATATGTGGTTGAACGAGCGGTCGAAGCTGGAGTCGAAGCACCGGTGAACAGGTCGATGACAGAAGCGATTCTGGCGATTGACGAAGGTCGGTTGAAACCGGGTATCGAAAATGTGGAGATGGTGCTGGCCCGAGCGGGTTTTTGAACCTTCGCCCTGCATGCAAACATGCAAGCTGAACTATGCGGCGATCAGGGGAGTGCGTGCACAGTTTTCCAACGCAGTGCTGTTCCTCACGCCTATCGCAATTGGCTTTGTGTTCGACCAGACCGGTTTTTACCGGAACAGCCTGCTGGTGGGCGCAGCGGTGATGCTTATCGCAGCATTCACTTTCTTTCAGCTCAAGCCTTCGGTGAAAGAGCCAGCACTAGAAGCTTCCAGACCTGAAACCAACTGATATGAGACGCTCAACACTCCTCGAAGCGATTCACAGCAATATGGTGATCGCATCCAATCGCGTTGTTCACCATGCGATGCCGAACGCGGCAACGGTGTCGATCGACGGCTGGTTTCTAGTTGACGCCGGTCGAGGCGCAATGCCGTTCCTAAACGGCGCATTGCCACTTGCTGAAGAGAGACCGCCAGGTGTCGAGGAAGCAGAAGTCTGGTTCGCGTCACGTGGGTCTCAACCGGTGTTCCGACTGCAGGTGGGCGTTCACGACGATCTGATCGAGCAACTCCTTGCCAGTGGCTACATTGTGAGCCGGGAGGAGCCGGTACTATCGATTGGATCTCCGGATGCTCCGGAGTATGAGGGTCCGCTCGAGATTGTGCCCGTTCGGAATAACGATGAGCTGTCGGCCATGCTCGAGCGAATCGGTAAGGACTCAAATTTCAGCGAGTTTGATATTGAAATGAGCCGAACTACGGCCGCAATGCCGAACGCTGCTGAGTTGTGGGGTTTGATCGGAAACACACTCGTGGCAGGCTCAATCGTAGTGAGCACGCCGACGGTTGCAGGGATCTACGCTGTTTCATGTGAGCCGAATTTCAGACGGCGTGGTTTCGGGACTGCCGTCACATGGGCCGCGGCCACCGAAGGATTGGTGATGGGCGCCGAGTCTGTCTTCATGGGTTCGACGACGATGGCGTTGCCGGTTTATATGAAGATGGGTTTCGAGCCGGTCTGCAAGTACTTGATGCTTACGCGCCCCAATCCGGCGACTTGAACTAGCCCTCTTCGGTGTACCCGTTTTCGTCCACAGTACGCATCGTGTTCGAGTGGTCGGCGCGAGTACAGATCTCGATGCGGTTGCCATCGGGATCGTAGACGAACAGATGGCGCTGACCATCGTGCCGCACACCGGGCTGGCTGGCCAACGGGATACCGGCCTCCTCTAACGCCTCGACAACCGC
>JAJCYX010000352.1 GCA_029262715.1 Chloroflexota bacterium | reverse complement strand
ACCATGCGCTCGCACTCGGCCTTGCTCGTCACATCACCCGTGACCGCCAGCGCCCTACCACCCGCTCCGGTCACAGTGGCTGCCGTCCTCACTGCACCGTCCTCGCTGATATCGGCAGAGACGATGCTTGCCCCCTCCCCTGCGAACAGCGTTGCACACGCTTCGCCAATGCCTGATGCTGAGCCCGTGATTAGAGCGACCTTGCCGTCGAGCCTCATATGTTTCTCCTGATGATTCTTCCTGAAACCTGCACGGCATCGTAGGCACGCACGCGCCAGCGGTCAATGCGTCATTGCCGTGTGGCGCGTGCGGCTCGAGGGGCGATACGAACGCCCAACCGTTACTTCGAGTCACAGGATGGTACTCATCTCACGGGCGTTTGACGGCCCAAATCTGATGGCCCAACATGACAGGCCAAGTGCTCGGAGGTCACAATGTCCAAAAATATCACCGTCATAAACCGCTGGTTCGATGAGGCCATTAACCAGGGCCAACTCGAAATTCTCGACGAGTTATTCGATCCCGGCGTTGTAGCGCACGAGCCTCCCGGGGATTCGCACGGAATTGACGATGGTCCAAGGAAAGCGGTTTCAGCACTCCGCGCTGGATTCCCGGATTTCAAGGCAACTATCGAAGACTTGATAGCGAGCGACGATAGAGTTGCGGTGCGTTGGACCGCGACCGGAACGCACCGGGGCGAGTTCATGGGCATTGCACCGACAGAAAAGACCATTCGATTCAATGCGATCTATATCTACCGATTTGTCGACGAGAAAATTGCAGAGGTCTGGGCCAGCCCGGACGCGCTAGGGCTCTTGAAGCAGTTAAGCACCACTACATAGCTTTCGGAGTAGGCGCGTGGCCCTCCGGAAAACCTCTACAATTTACGCGCCATGGCAAACATCTCCGCCTCAGAACGAAAACGCCGACGCCGCAAGCGCACCGCTGGCCCCATCCCGGTCGCCACAACGCAGCCCGCCGTCTCACCGGTCAACAAGTCCGACAAAAAGCCTCAGACGGTCCACCCCATCGACATCGCATCGCCACTAAAGCGACTCTATGCGTTCGGCATCGACGTCCTAATCCTGTACACAATCATCCTGCTCACGAAACGCCTGTTTGGCGACAATGTCTGGACAACCGACACTGGCCCCCAGGACATATTCATTCTCTTTGGCTACTTCGTTATCCCAACTGGCCTGTTCGGCCGAACCCCCGGGAAGTGGGTCGCCGGGCTTCGCGTTGTTGATGAAGAGGGCCATGACCCTGGCATTGCGATGGCAATTCCCCGAGAGATGATCGGGCGGTTCGTTGCCACAATCACGGCGGGTATCGGGCTGGCATGGGCTGTTTTCGACCCGAAACGGCAGGGTTGGCACGACAAGATTGCGGGGACGCTTGTGATCAACACGCCAAACTCAGGCGGCACCGGCTTCCTACGACGCTGGTTCAGAATCGATAAGCCAGTAGAAAAATAGGCGGCCGCGTGCGGCGTTTTCAGTGGATGACCGCGTGTTGCTGCACGTCCACTTCTAGTACTTCGAAATGTGTCATTCCGACTGCACGCTGTCATCCCAATCGCGTAACGTCATCCCGACCGTAGCGGAGGGATCTGACCGTAGTCGAACACACACTCGAGAGATTCTGAATCAAGTTCAGAATGACAACTCCCAATCCCCCACTGTCTCCCACTCCTAGAAGGAATACACTCCTCACGACCTCTTCCAGCCTCAACGGCCAACCACCAAATCCCTCACTACATGCCCCAACAAAAACCGCCACTCGACGGCATCCGCATCATCACCATTTCACAGTTTGGAGCTGGACCATTCGGCACCATGATGCTCGCCGACCTCGGCGCAGACGTCATCAAGATCGAAGACCCCGGCTCCGGCGGCGATGTCGCACGCTACGTACCGCCCGGCGCTGAAGACGGCGACTCGCTCTATTTCCAGTCATTCAACCGCGGCAAACGCTCGATCCTCCTCGACCTGCGTAAAGACTCCGGGCGAAACGTCTTCGAGCAGCTCGTCGCAAAAAGCCACGCCGTCTTCAACAACCTGCGAGGCGACCTGCCAGACCGGCTCAAACTCACCTACGAAGACCTGAAGCACCTCAACCCGGCCATCGTCACCTGCTCACTATCCGGATTCGGGCGCACCGGCCCTCGTGCGAAGGAGCCGGGTTACGACGCCCTTGTGCAGGCCTATGCCGGGTACATGAGCCTGACTGGCGGCCCAGACGAGCCGCCAACTCGCAGCGGCGTTTCACTCATCGACTTCGCAGCTGGCTTCGCAGGCGCACTCGGCCTCGTCGCCGCGCTGGTCGAAGCACAGAGAACTGGAACGGGGCGTGACATCGATGTCGCACTGCTGGACACCGGCATCTCGATGCTGACCTATCTCGCAGCGTGGAATCTGAACTCCGACTGGTCACCGCAGCGCGTCGCAAACTCGGCCCACCAGACAATCGTCCCGGCGCAGAACTTCCGGACCGCGGACGGCTGGATATCGGTCTTCTGCGCAAAAGAGGTGTTCTGGCAACGGCTTGCAGACGGTCTCGGCATGAGTGAACTCAAGGACGACCAGCGCTTCAGGACGTTCGCAGACCGGTACGAGAACCGCGATGCCCTACTGCCGATTCTCGAAAAAGTGTTTGCCACGAGAACGTCAGCCGAGTGGATGGAGCGTTTCGATGGCGTTCCGGCGGCTCCTGTGAACAGCCTGGAAGATGCGCTTGCTGACGAGCAGGTTTTGGCTCGCGGAATGATCGTCGAGGTTGAGCACGAGAGGTTCGGTACTTTGAAGCAGACAGGCTCGCCGTTCAAAACCGCCGGGGTTCACAACGAGGTGACACGCGCACCGCTGCTGGGCGAACACACGGACGAAGTGCTGCGAGACCTACTGGATCTGACAGAAACAGAGATAGCGGCTCTGCGAGATGACGGAGCGCTGGGCTAGTCCAAGATCCGGTAGTTGCGGCGAGGAGCCCCGGCAAAAATTACGACCGAACCCACAATTTTGCGAGCGAACCTGGTGGCGACCACGGTCGAGCATACAGACGAGGCCTTTAGCCGGGCCACCATGCAACTGTGGCAAGACTATGTGGGCGAACCATGTGGAGACTCCGGTCGAACACATCTATCATTGACAGGCTGAACTCTCCTCACCGTGCCCCCGTAGCTCAGCGGATAGAGCAGGTGCCTTCTAAGCACTGTGTCGCAGGTTCGATTCCTGCCGGGGGTACCATTTACATACTTGTCAGTTCAGAACGTTCAGTTCACGGACCACGGATTGGCGTGATACAGCCCTCGCACACCGCATTCTGAGCACAACATTGTGCGGATGGCCAAGTCCATTTTATGGAGAGACAGTGCGGGGTTCGGCGTCATCCACGGAACGAAAATGTGGCTCACGAGACAGGATTCAACCTCCACTGATTAACCGTCAGTAAGTCATGCAGTCGTGCGCGTAGGCCAACAATCTGCCCAAGAGTCACCTTGTCCGGCCATCTGCTAGCCTGCAACGAATGGACGCTCAAATGATCTGTCTCCGCCACGCAGAGGCCGAGCCACCTAACTGGGATTCAGCGGACGGCACCATCGTCACCGATCCTCCGCTAACTCGCCGAGGGCGTCATCAGGCCAAGGCAACGACCAATCTGCTGATGGGGAAGGAACCAAAGAAGGTCTTCGTCAGCGAGGCTCTCCGCTCTCGCCAGACTGGGGAGATAATCGCTTCATGTTTAGGGGCGCCGATCGAAGTTGTTTCGGCCCTTGCCGAGGCTTCCATGGGCAAGACCGATCAAGACCCGGCAATTTTCGATCTGAGAGCTCAGATACTTAGACAATGGATAGTTAATGACAACTTGGACGACCGGCTCACGGATGGCGAATCCGGCCATTCTGTTGCAACGCGCATGAAGAACGCGCTTTATGACATTGCCACGAAGTGCCAGGGAAGTCCGGCTGTCGTGGTTGGCCACGTCGCGAGCCTGACAGTGGGCGTAAGCGCGCTCTGCAACAACGGTCCATCCTTGTGGAATAAGCCACTTCCCAACGCGGTGCCCTTCGCGCTCACGCTGAGTAGCAATAGATGGCATGTAAAGTGGCCTGTCTATTCCGAACGATGATCAGAAGGCCGTTAGGCCCTAATTTGCCGACGCGACGAGAGTTCGAACCCCGAACCTGGTGGTTTAAGAATCACTTGCATTGCCCGAATTCACCTCCGCCTTTTTCGGTTGGGCGATCGGATCGCCAGCTAATCTGCCTTGCTCGCAACCATGCACGGTTCGCGAGATTCGCCATTCAGCGGCTGGAATGAGCAGGTCGTTCCCCGTTGGATCAGTTGAATCCACACCTTGATCGCAGGTACTTCGCCTTAGGCAGATTCTGTTTCCGAAAGCCGAACCGACCATGTACGGAAGAGGACAAGAGAACTGGAGGCAGCGAGTAGCGCCGCTGCACACAGGAATAGCGTAGGCCTCAGCCCAATCGATTCAGCCAGGAATCCACCAGCTAGTCCACCGACCGGAACTCCGGACGCATTGACAACAACCGAGATAGAGGTCAATCGTGCTTGCAATCTACCGGGAGCGATTGACTGCCTGATACTGACTCCACCGACGTTATAAATAACGAGGCCCGCCTGAGTGATTATGTAGCCAATAACGATGATTGGGACTACGAGAATTAGCGGACCGGCCGCTAGCGGAATACCAAAAACACCGACAGCCGCAGTCATGAATCCAATGGTCGTTGCACGTCCAATACCGATCCTGGATGTGTACCTTGACGTAAGGAATACTCCTAAGAAGAGCCCCGCGCCACCTACCGTGATCATGACTCCAAGTGTGGCGGGATTGATGCCCAACTCCCGGATCATGTAGAGGCCAGCCATTGCATTGATGGCCGTGCCGAATATCCCGAACAAGAACGACGAACCAACGATCCCTACGAGTGGCTTTTGCTGCCAGAAGTATTTGAGTCCTTCCTTGACTCCCCCGCCATTTTTCTGACTGTGCTCAGGGTCTGGTTCTTCTGACCGGATAGCCACGAAAAACACCGCTGAAAATAAGTACAGTATCGATCCAGCGACAAGTGCAAATGGTGCCGTTACCAACTGCACAAGTAGTCCCATTCCGGCGGGGCCCGCAACGCCGGCACTCGAGTTGGCAAACTCTAATTTGCTGTTCGCTTCGGTTATCTCCGATTTTTGAACTACCGAGGGCAACAGCGACCGATAGCCGATCTGAAACA
>JAJCYX010000351.1 GCA_029262715.1 Chloroflexota bacterium | reverse complement strand
ATCTCTACGCGGGGCCGATAGAAGCTGCAGCGAATATCCAGATCTCAACCTGCAGTCCAAACTTCCTGATCCAGGAGAGTATTGAGACGTTCCAGGGCTTCTATTCCGATGTGCTGAAGAAGCCGATCCAGTGGCAGGATGGCTATATCGTACCGCCGACCGACCCCGGAATTGGCTACGAACTGGACGAGGATGTGTGCGATGCGAATCCGTTCACTGAGGAAGCTGTCTTCCCGCCAATGAAGCCGGAACCGGTAGTGCAAGA
This sequence comes from Chloroflexota bacterium, assembly GCA_029262715.1. Lineage (GTDB taxonomy): Bacteria > Chloroflexota > Dehalococcoidia > Lucifugimonadales > Lucifugimonadaceae > JAJCYX01. The sequence goes on along the minus strand of JAJCYX010000351.1, from coordinate 2,386 downwards.
ACTGGAGGGTCGCTAGGCGGGGCGCGTGCGCCGTTTTCAGGGGATGAGCGCTGGTTGGTTGAGCTTGCGCTCTGCGAGTGCTGACAGATGTCATCCCGACCGCAGCGGAGGGATCTGACCAGGTTCGTGGGGTCACAAGGGAGATTTTGAATCAAGTTCAGAATGACAATTTCCCCTCTCCCGGATCGGGAGAGGGATAAAGGGTGAGGGTCGTTTCGTCTTGAAGGAGAGAGCTGTTCTAGCTGTCGAAAACCAGCCCTCCCTCTAACTCCCTCCCAGGCTGGGAGGGAGAATGGGCAGTTAAATTCACGAGACAGAGTGAAAGCACAAGTTCGAAACCACAAAGCCTGTGACGCTAACATGCGTTGCCGGTCTGAGAACAAGAAAGTAAATACATGAACGCTGTAAAAGACCTGTTGAAGTCCGGAAAGACTGTTATCGGAACCGCCGGGTCGGTAAGTGGTGAAGGCGCTTATCTTGCCGATGCCGGGTTCGACTTCTTGCTGTTCGACACTCAGCACACGCCGGTGGATATTCATCAGCTGAGGCCGTCTATCGAGGGCATGCGGGGAACGAAGGCTGCCCCGATCATTCGGGTGAGCGAAAACCGATACGACCTGATCATTTTTGCGCTGGACGCTGGAGCGCGGGGCATCGTCGCCCCGATGGTCAACACGAAGCAGGAAGCCGAGGCACTGGTGCGGGCGTGCCGCTACTCGCCACTGGGTGATCGCAGCAACTCAGGTGTCCGAGGTGAATGGGGCGAGTTCGGGGACTACCGCGAGTATCTGGACGCGGTGAATGACGAGTTGCTGATCATCCCGATGATCGAAACTCAGCAGGCTATCGACAACATCGACGAGATTCTCAGCGTTCCGGGAATCGACGTGCTATTGGTTGGGCCATCCGATCTTTCGATCGAACTGAAAGTTCCTCTGCAATTTGAATCGGACGAATACCAGGCTGGGCTGGACAAGATCGCGGCGGCCTGCAAGAGGCACGGCGTGGTTCCCGGCATGTACTTTATTCCGCCTCCAATGGACCCGAACTTCTTCGTGGAAAAAGGGTTCAAGTTCTTCACAATGCCGTCAGCAACATGGGCAGCAGCAGGCATACAGAACGGGCTGTCAGGCATCAACAGGTGATGGAGGGCGGCGAGTGCTGTCATTCCGACCGCAGCGGAGGGATCTGACCGAGTTAGCAAGGTCACCCGAGAGATTCTGAATCAAGTTCAGAATGACAGACGGTCGGCCTAACTCTCTCAACGGCAGAAAGACGCACAGGACAACACATGACCTCCAGCCACATAGACGAGCTACGCAGCCAGATTCTCTCGACTGTGCGTGATTTTGTGCGGCGGGAGGTTGTGCCTCAGGCGGCTGAGCACGACCTGCACGACACCTATCCGTCCGAGTTGGTGGACCAGATGGCCGAGATGGGCCTATTCGGCCTGAACGTTCCTGAAAAGTACGGCGGTTTGGGACTGGACCATACGACGTACGCCATGATCTTCGAAGAGCTGGCGAAGGGCTGGCTTTCGATCACCGGGCCGATCGGCACGCACTCGATCCTGACCTATGCTCTCACGAAGTACGGGTCCGAGGAGCAGAAGCAGCGCTGGCTTCCTGATCTGGCGGCTGGCAAGAAGCGTGGCGGGCTTGCGCTGACCGAGCCGGGTGGCGGCAGCGATGTTGCAGCGATGCAGACGAAGGCGGTGCGGGACGGCGACAAGTACATCGTCAATGGCAACAAGCTGTTCATCACGAACGGCGAGCACGGCGACGTGTTTTTTCTGCTGGCAAAGACCGATCTCAATGCCGATCCCCAGCACCGGGGCATCACCGGGTTCGTGGCCGAGAAGGGACCGGGCTTCACGGCGGGCAAACATCTGGACAAGCTCGGCTATCGCGGCGTCGACACCAGCGAGCTGGTTTTCCAAGACTACCGAGTTTCAGCTGACGACATCGTTGGTGGCGCTGAGGGACAGGGCTTCTACCAGGTGATGGACGCTCTTGAAGCGGGAAGAATCAACGTGGCGTCGAGGGCGGTTGGCGTTGCACAGGCGGCGTTCGAGGCGGCGATCAGTTATGCGCAGCAGCGGGAGACATTCGGCAAGCCGATCGCTCAGCAGCAGTCGATTCAGAACATGCTGGCTGACATGGCGACGAAGATTCACGCTGCAAGGCTGATGACGTATGACGCTGCGAGGCGAAAGGACGAGGGAGAGCGCATCGACCTTGAGGCGGGAATGGCGAAGCTGTTCGCGAGTGAGATTTGTGGTGAGGTGACGATGGATGCGATGCGCATTCACGGTGGCTATGGCTTCATGAAGGACCTGCCGCTTGAGCGGTACTACCGTGACGCGCCGCTGATGATTATTGGCGAG
>JAJCYX010000350.1 GCA_029262715.1 Chloroflexota bacterium | reverse complement strand
CGTCATTGTCGATCGTCTTCGGAACTCCAACAATTGGAATACCTCGCTCCTCTGCCTTCAGGGCCGTCCCCATCGAGCTGTTTCCGCCGACGATGATCAGACCATCAAGATTGTGCTTCTTGAAGGTCTCGACGGATGCATCTGCTGCAACCGGGTCGTCTCTGAATGGATTTTCGCCTGAGCAACCGAGGATCGAGCCGCCTCTACTCAAAATGTCCCATGTATTGCTCTTCGACAGCGCAATCGTCCTGTCCTGCGCCAGACCTTCGAACCCGTCCAGGATGCCCACCACAGTCGTGTCACGCTCAGCAGCTCTGAATACTGCGCCTCGTATCTCTGCGTTCAATCCAGGGCAATCACCACCACATGTCATGATCCCAATCGAACCCATATAAATCTCCGGTCTCAGTTCTTTTCTGGATTTGCGAAGCTCTGGACTATCGTTTTCCCATCCGGTCTCGCCGGGTATGTTCGGCTTAGAAATCCGTCTACAGCACGATTAAATAAGTCTGACCGCTCAAAGTAAACGGAATGCCCGGATGCCGGGACTGTAAGGATTTCTGAACCGCTTGCCGCTTTGTGTAGCGAATTCAGACGCTGAGGGGAACAGACGATGTCTTCCTCACCTGCTATCAGTAGCATTGAACACTGTAGCTTAGCTATCTCCGACGCTTGGATCTCGCCCCAGCCTCTTCTAGATACCCCACTGTTCTGGTCACCAATCTCTACATACATATCGTGAAGTTCTGGCTGTTCGGTGAGCATCCTGGAACCAACAGCTGGATGAAAGCTTCCGGGCCGCCTCTCTTCCCAGGCAGTTCGAACTTCGCCAAGTAATGACTCTTGCTCAGCATAAGATTCGCGACTTGGTAGGTACAACCCGCCGTCAGTTGCCGCCATCACAAGTGAGGCAACCCGTTCAGGATGATCGAGCGCAAACCGAAGACAGGTCCAACCACCCATCGATTGGGCCACTAGGCCGACGCGGTCGATCTTGAGATGATCCAGCAGCTCACAAAGGACGTTCCCGTACACGGCATCCGGATCACTTTCCGGCACCAACCACTCTGAATGACGGAATCCCGGATGGTCAAACGTGATGCAGCGATACTGCGCTCCGAAAAACGCTGTCTGCTGCCACCAGGAAAGAGCGTTACCGCCTGCACCATGAGCAAACACTAACGGTGGTCCGTTTCCAACCGATTCGTAGTAGATGCTGGCGAGATTGGACTTTGCGACTGGCATCAACAGACCATATCAATCTGGCTGTGTAGTTGCGAACGAGCTCGATCCAGACTGATGGCTCATCGCATCGGATGTCGAAAACGCCTTGAAGACCTTCAAACCGGCGTATAATCCGACTGAATGCTTCGAGCAAAAGCGCTCAATGCAGAGCCGTGGAGCGGGTTCGGTGTCGCTGCCACGGTCACCCAGGAATATCAGGGCACCTGATCTCTTCCCAGGTGCTCCAGCCTGTTTCAGTGGGAACAGGATGGTGATCATCTCAAAAAGCCGAAAGGACTCAGACCAATGGATTCGACAAGCACACCCGGCACCTCAACAGCCAATGGCACCCATGCAAAAGCATGGAGGGAAGGCTCCAAGCCCGAAGTCGGGAACTGGCGTGAGAAGTCTGGACTAGCCCAGATGCTCAAGGGCGGCGTGATTATGGACGTCGTCACCCCCGACCAGGCAAAGATCGCCGAGGACGCTGGTGCAGTTTCGGTCATGGCCCTCGAGCGTGTCCCATCTGACATTCGCAGGGACGGCGGTGTCGCACGAATGTCCGACCCTGATCTCATTGACGGAATCATCAACGCTGTCAGCATCCCGGTCATGGCTAAGGCGCGAATCGGTCACTTCGTCGAAGCCCAGGTGCTCGAAGCTCTTGGGGTCGACTACTGTGACGAATCTGAGGTTTTGACGCCTGCAGACAAGGCTTACCACATCAACAAGTGGGAGTTCAAGATGCCGTTCGTGTGCGGTGCCACGAACCTCGGTGAAGCCCTTCGCCGGATAGGTGAGGGCGCTGCCATGATCCGCACGAAGGGTGAAGCCGGAACTGGCGACATCGTTAACGCGGTGACGCACGCTCGTGAGGTCCTCGGTGAGATCAGGAAGATCCAGCACATGGACGAGCAGGAGCTGATGACCGAGGCAAAGAATCTCGGCGCTCCGTTCGACCTGGTTCTTGAGGTGCACAGGACCGGCAAACTTCCTGTTGTGAACTTCGCTGCTGGTGGTATCGCGACACCTGCCGACGCTGCTCTGATGATGCAGATTGGCGTGGAAGGCGTGTTCGTCGGTTCAGGCATATTCAAGTCTGAGAACCCACCGATGATGGCCGACGCAATCGTCAGGGCCACAACGCACTACAACGACCCTGACATGCTTGCAGAGATCTCCCGTGGACTCGGTGACGCAATGGCTGGACTCGAAGCCAGCAAGCTGCCCGATGACCAGCGGCTGGAAAAGCGCGGTTGGTAGAGACGCCGTCGGTCAGCCGCCAGAACAGTGGTGAAGCCGATGAGATTTCTCAGTTGAAGATCGGTGTTCTCGCCCTGCAAGGAGACTTCATCGAGCACATTCACATGTTCAGGAAACTGGGCATCGAGGCAGTTGAGGTGCGAAAACCATCTCAGCTTGCCGGGCTCGACGGTCTTGTCATCCCCGGGGGCGAGAGCACCACTATCGTTAAGCTGATCAATATGTTCGGCTTCGCTGCTGAGTTACACGCGTTCGTTGATCGCGGAGGTGCGCTCTGGGGCACCTGTGCCGGCATGATCGTGATTGCGCGAGAGTTGACCGACCCATATCCGGAACCGCTCGGGTTGATGGATATTTGTGTTTCCAGGAACTGGTTCGGTCGCCAGGTGGATAGCTTCGAAGACCAGTTCGAGTTCAATGGTATTGAAGGTGGACCGTTTCTCGCCGTATTCATCCGTGCTCCAGTCGTCGAAAGCGTCGGAGACGGCGTTGATGTGATCGCTCGACTGGCAGACGGCAAACCGGTTGCCGTAAGGTCAGGCAATCGGCTCGCAACAGCGTTTCATCCTGAACTGACGGACGATAGTCGGGTTCACGAATACTTCGTTGCAATGGTCAAAGAAGGAGCCACTGTCCGGTAGTCATTCGCCAGGTATCGCTGGAAGAACGAATGTGGTTGCACCCACTGGGCAAACTGTTCGTACAACACAGTGTTCCAGGCCTCGCAACACGCGCATACTCAAAATATCGGCTGATGACCAGGGACACGACAGACCCGAGGACGCACAGACCGTAGATGATCAGGCACCTTCATCCCACTGACGCACCAGCGCTGTTCCCGTTTAAACAACGTACGGGACCAAATGAGGTCTGTTCGTTGGTCCAGGCCATCAAGGGTGGCCAAAACGGCTTTCCACTGGTTAAGTACACCACCATCGCCCTGTCACTGCGAGCATGGCAGAGCTGTTGGGTACGCACGAAGCGGGCGACTGTTGAAGCAGTGCTCAGAGCCGGTCCGCGTTCCGGCACATCCGCCTGGGATTTGAGCGAACTATACCTGGCGAAGAACAGTCGCCAGATCGCAACAGAGATTCTTGAGCAGATCGCCTTCCCTGCCGGCACATCCGGTGCGAAACGTATATTCCTACGCATGCCGGTCGGTAGCGAACTTTTCGATTCTGCACGCTCGGCCGGATACCTGCCTGTCTACAGTGAAACCCTCTACAGCGTCGAATCGGCGCAAGACGCTGTGTTGAGAACAGAAGGCAGGCCGGAGGAGCTGCAGCTCAGGCAGTTAGGTGATGCCGATCACCACGCGCTATTCAGACTGTTCTGCGCAACCGTTCCGATCAACGTACGGTCGAAAACCGGACAGACACTCGAAGAATGGAGTTCGTCACTGGAATCCCCGGGTCGCAAGAAGCGTGACTGGGGGCTTGACGATGCGAATTCCGGCAGACTGCAAGCCCACGTCACATCGTGTGATGTGCGGACAGGGCGATACTTTTCGATACAGGCTGCTAGCGAC
>JAJCYX010000349.1 GCA_029262715.1 Chloroflexota bacterium | reverse complement strand
CTGTCACCGCCGAAACCTCGTCTCGATTGGCGGTCAGGCTCAATGTTGCAGAGATGATCCTGTCGAAGTACCCGGACTTTGATCCGTCGTGGACGGCAGATGTGCAGGCCAAGTGGCTGGACGGTATGACGAAGCTATATGAGGGTCTGGCGGCGGCGGAGAGAGCGGATGTGGCGACAGGGGCTGCAGCAGGCGAGGGCGATTAGTGGGAATCGTAACCTTCGTCAAGCGCTCTTTCTGAGAATCCGCACTCGAGTAGCCCGCGGGCGTAGAAGGAAGAACAATGTGATTGTTTTCGGGATTTTCATACTTCTCGCAGGGCTCTACGGCCTTGCGTTCTCAAAATCTGTCTCGGATCGGGCAAGGCGACAGAAGTGGGCGTTCGGTGGCAACAGAGTATTTACCGTCATCGTCAGTGCCCTGGCTATTGCCATAGGTTCATTGATGGTTCAGTCAGAACTCGTTCAGATATTTGATTCGGAGCGAGAATCCCGTCCGGTATCCGGTTGGGGTTGGATATGGATCGCTGGTGCCATAGGCGTTCTTGTCATGGGAATCAGCCAGATCATCTACGCGGACAGGTGGTCCAGCATTAAGAAGCTGGGTGGCCTCGGCCCGCCCTTATCGCCGACCAGCAAGCGAGGTATTGTCATGCTGGGTGTTTTCAATGCCAGCCTGGGTGGATGGTGGCTACTGGCTTCATGGATTTATTGAGCCTCAGCCAGCCCGGTATCTGACCATTGAACGCACCGTCTCTAGCACGTACGATCTGGACTTCGCTATCTCCCTACCAGGGGGGTCTGGGCTTTCTTGAGTTCCGTCATCAGTCGGCCAGTCAGGCCAGTCGTCCGGGTGAAATAGCGTGCAGCTACATTCGGTGCAGTTACCGGTGTTGAACCAGTGCAGTCCCATCGGGTGTGTACAGAAGCATTTCTCAGCCATCGGCTTACTCCCCCAGTTTGCGTTATGTCCGGTTCGATTCGGATCAGCAGGAGTGGATTCATTCCGACCTGAAACTTTCCTTTGCGATTGACGCTTGCGTCTTTTTCAGCTTGAGAACGCTTGTACTCGGCGGGAGCCTGGTATGCGTGGCAGGTCTGGTTCCTGCGCCGGAGATCTTTCGGCTTCACTCAGGGAACACGCCGCTGTTTCACCGTCGCTCAGGAAGTGCGGCATGATCGAGAGGCCTGTGATTCACCGGTGAATGCGGCTGGCCGCCGCTTAGCCGACCAGTGTTAGCTGACCGGTCTCGGAATTGCCGTCACCTAGCTCTACCACCGACATCGGCCTGGCCTTGCGACGGCCTTGCGGTGAGCAGGCGTTACGGAAGTAAGTGACCGTCTGCGGGTGGCATGTGAGCATCAGCACCTGGAAGTGAGACGATAGCTCTGCAATCACGTTCGCTGCCGCCTGGGCACGCTCAGGATCGAAGTTGACCAACACATCGTCCATCACCACTGGCATCGGCTCGGCGTTGCGGGAATACTCCTCGATCAGCGCAAACCGCATCGATAGATAGAGCTGTTCAGCCGTGCCTCGTGACAGGCCGCCAACGCTCTTGCGAGACCCATCCGATTCGTACACAACGAGGTCCTGCTCACCAACGACCGCTTCAACCTTTGTGTAGCGGCCGAGCGTCAGCTTCTCGAAATACTTGCCCGCCGACTGGATCAGCGAAGGCTGTCTCTCACGCTGGAACGTCTCACGTGTGGATTCAAGCAGGTGGCTCGCAATGCGAAGCACCGCCCAGCGGCTGGCGTCAGACTGCAACTGATCTTCGAGCACATTGATGTTGCTTCGCAGTTCCGACACCTTTGAGGAAGCCTCAAGCTGCTTGCGCTGGCGATCAAGATCGCCTCGCCCCTGCTGCATCTCGCCAAGCTCACGCTCGATCTCACGCACTTCGTCGTCCATGCGATCCAATCGTGCCTTCAGTTCGCTCAATGAGTTCGCATTGAGCCGTTCGCGATGCTCTGCACCTTCGGCGTTTTCCAATAGCGGCTGCGATTCGATCAGTTCCGCAATCTTCGCTTCGGTCTCCCATCGCTTCTCCATCTTGCGAGCAATCGAGCGGAACTCCTCTTCGTCCGTAGTCTCCGCATAGCGCAACAGGTCATTGATCTCGCCATCGACCTGGCTGATACGCCTTTCAAGCTGGTCACGCCGACCAATCCAGTTCTTAAGCTCTTCCATCAGGGCATCACGGCGCTGCACTGCGAGTTCATGCTCGCGGAACCGTTCAGTGATGGTCATCAGCGCGGGTGTCGCCTGCTTGTGCTCCGCTGGCGGCATGCCAGCAAATTCGAGCTCGGTCGTCAGACGAGACTCGATATCCTCGATTGCCGAGCTCATCTGCTCAACTCGTTCACGGTAGCTTGCAAGGATCCGCAGCTGGCTCTTCAACGACCGCAGACGTTCCATGACCGAGTTCGCCTGCGCCGGTTTCAGGTCATCTCGCAAGCCTGCCGTCTTCAGGACTTCTTGCCAGCGAGCGTAGGTGGTTGCGTAGTTGTTATATGCGAGCGTGCGTGCGTCAGAGACCTCCTGGAGGCGTGTCTCCGCCTCGTTTAGCCGCCCCTGCGCCTCGCCTGCCGCAGCACCACGGGTCTCGAACAGCACACGGCGATGCACCGCTCGGTCGATAGCTGCGGCCTGCTCTTCGACATCCCGGTTTGAAGGATCATCGGGCATGCCGAACTCTTTGGCGATCTCGCCGATCTCCGTATTCAGCTCTTCCAGCTTCGCTCGCTGGGTATCGCGCTGTTCGGTCAGAATCGTACGCGCTTCGTCGATGGTCGGCCGGCTGAGCTTGATAGCGAAACCCTGACCGCTGGTCCGGGCGCGAATGACCATGATGATTCCGGCAGCGAGGCCGCCGAGTCCCGGTATAGCCGGTGCGAGTTCTCCGTCCCACACGGAGAAGCCGATTACCGAGATGGAGAGCATGATCAGCGCTACTGCGACCCAGA
>JAJCYX010000348.1 GCA_029262715.1 Chloroflexota bacterium | reverse complement strand
ATGGTTCGTGCCATTCTGGCAATTACGGCGATCGCACTACTTGGTGCGATCGCGTGCGCGCCGGATGTCGGAGCGGAGACCCCGCCAGAATTGCCTGGTACACCGGACTCTAGCGACATTGGTCAGCCTCCCGAGGTGTTTCCGACCTCCACTCCATGGCCTCGATTCGGCCCGCCACCTGTTACAGCAGACTTGATAACGGCTACCGTTCAGGCTGGTCCGAACGCTCCTGGTGACTCTCCCAATACTCAGGTGACGCCGACGGCGGCCCCGAATGTAACTCCTGACGCTGGTGGTGGTCCGATTGCCAATGCAATTGGTTCGCCGGTTCCGGATGCAACCGCAACTCCTCTCGATAGCTCAGGCACATTTGCGCCACTGCTGCCGTATTCCTACCCGGTTCCATTGGATTGGGAAGAGACTATCGGAGATGACGAAATCGTCATTGCTCACTCGTCAGGTCAGGCGCGCGTCACAGTCCGAGAACGAACCGTGAATCGCTCGTCGATCGAGTCAATTATCGAAGTCGCACAATTCCATCAGCCGCTCGAATTTGTCGATTGGCGCGAACGCTCGTTATTCGATGTGCGCGTCACCGGTGACAATTCGCTTCGACAGGAGTTCGCAGGAACGAAACTGGGTGATCCGCATATAGCCGTTGTCGACTGGTACCTCTGGGGAGAGCTACTGGTCGAAGTTGTTACTGAGGCAGAAGCTGGCACCTGGGCAGTCAATTCGGACCTGCATAACACCGCACTACTGATAGCTTCGTCGTTTGCACCTGATACTCAATTGCCACTCGCAAGTCTTGTCGAGATCGAGAATCAGTTATTGGCCACGTTCAGTCAGCGCCCAAGCAACATCTTTACCAACCCTTCGAACGGCTCCGAGCCATACCAGCTATCGTGCAGAGAGTTACAGCTCGATCTTCTCTCAGATCCTGTCTACCTGGGTTCGGGAGAATGGCAGGTCTTTGCTGTGACCCAACAAGGCGCTCAGGTATGGCAGATCTTTGAGCCATCGCTCAATATCGTCCCGGCACTGCACAACACGAGCACCTGCTAATTACAGGTCTTCTGGCCAGTGGGCTACTTCATCAGCTGATCAAGCGGTAGAAACGAAAAAGGTCGTTCTCTATCGGCAGAATCTCAACGTCACTGAACCCTGCCTCGGAAGCGTACCTTCTCAGCGTTGACGGCCGCATTGTCGTGCCGGTAGCAACGCTCGGCTGTGAAGACATGCTGTCAGGCAAGCACACCCAGTTGCTAACCCCCAACATCCACCTGTCTATCTCGTTGGCCGGTGCCTCGAACTCCTCTGCAACCCGCTCGTCCATGACAATGACCGTTCCGTCTGTTCCACTTAGCGATCGAGCCGCTTCGAGTACTGGCACAGGTTGCGGCAGGTCATGCACCGCTTCGCATATCAGCACAAGGTCATATTTGCCCGATGAACTGGCTGCATCTGCGTGGTGAAATGTCACTCGATCGGAGACGTTTTCCGACTCTGCATTTTCCCGTGCAAGATTGATCGACGGTTCATCGATGTCGAAGCCATGCACCTCTGCGTTCGGGTATGCCTTTGCGATGGCAATCGATGACCAGCCACCGCCGCATGCGATGTCGGCTACCAGTGCAGGTCTGCCTTTGGTGAGCTTCTCATGCACATCGGAAATCGATGGCAGATATTCGTTGCCAAGCAGTGACATGTACATCGGTCGATTGAATCGGGCCTGAGACTCGCGAACCTCGTTTCCGAGTTCTTCCCATGAAACGCCACCGCCAGTTTTGTGGGCCTTGATGATCTTTTGCGCCTGCTGTGCCATCCCTACAAACATCTCAGGTAGAGGGACTAAGTAGTTCAGATTGGTCGGATCAACTAGCACTTCAGCAGCGTGTGCCTGAAGAGCGAAACGGCGTTGGTCAGGATCATTGGAAGGTACCCGGAGCTCAAGCAAACCGCTTCCTCCCTGTTGTTCCAGCCATTCCCTGGCATAGCGGGCGTTCGTCCCGGCCGCATCGGCTAGCTCCAGTGGCGTCAACCCTTCAGCAGCGGCATGTAAAGCCTTGTAGTAGCCGAGTCGGTGGCCCAGGTAAATGTTCATCAGGTCCAGCATTCCGAGGCTTGCGCTGAACAATCGTTCGACCAGTTCTTCTGCAGAATTCGACATTGTCATCTTAGGGAGTGCTCCAGTTGGTGGTACCCAATTCAGGTTGTGAATATCTCAATGCCATTGATCAGGTTAACCAATAAGCTGTCCGGTTATCGAATGATTCACAGATTTTTCGCGCAAACATGGTGTGCTCTTGATACGGTTACCCATCGCTGGCAGGTAGATTCGTAGATCTGCCGATTGAATGATTCATATACCTCAATAGACACGAGTGATCCAAACATGACCGATCCGCAAGCGCCTCTTACATCTGAACAGCTGGACGCCCTCGCACAACTCGACACACCAACGATCGCGAATGCACTCGAAGAGCTGGACATTCGGCCAAGGACAGAGGGGTTCCTGAGACCGGAGATCAAATGCGTGTCTCCCGTTGAAGGGACAGTGGTCGGATACGCCGTGACCGGTCTGATCTCGGCCAGGCACCGTTCGCCCAAAGCGCTTGGCCGTACAGACTACTGGGACGCTATCGTTGCAATTCCTGCTCCACGAATGGTGGTCCTGCACGACATCGACTATCCGGACGCCATAGGTTCCTACTGGGGTGAAGTGCAAGGCAACACGGCGCTTGGTCTTGACTGCGTTGGGGCCGTTACAGACGGCGGTGTGCGAGACCTTCGGGAGGCTGAGGAGATGGGATTCCCGTTCTGGGCAAAAGAGGTTATGGTCTCGCACGGCTACATTCATGCGCTTGAGTTCAATGTGCCGATCGGAATCGGCGGCGTTCTGGTGCGACCCGGCGACGTGATTGCTGCGGACATTCACGGTGCTATTGAAGTCCCAGTCGACGCTGTTCCCAAATTGCCTGAAGTCGCCAAAATGCTAACGGAGCGCGAATCGATAGTGATTCAGGCAGCCCAGGCTGATGACGCCTCACCAGAAACCATGTCGGCTGCATGGGACAGGGCGTCAAAGATCGGTTCTGAACAGACTTACTAGTCTGCCTCCGAGGCCGAGCCCGTCACGAGGGATGAACCTCTCCTCAATGCGACCTAACATTCAATGTGCGTCCTAGTTGAATAGAGTGTCGTTAGGGAGGTTCGTGTGTCCCAGCCTCAGATATTCGTTCCGAAAGGAGCGACCATCGACGAGAGATCCGCTTATGTAACTGCGGATGGCATCTTGTATGTGCAGTCCTGGTTGGTGGGCTATGCTCCCGAAAGCGGCGAGCGGGTGTTCAAGCACGAGTTCCGCCTCACGTTCAAAGGCGAGGTGGAGATGTTTGGCGTGCTGGCCGAGGAAAGTGCATCAGAATCGCAGATTGAGGATATGGCGGCCTGGGTCAGTGAGCGAACTACCGAGAAGATTGTTGAACGGCTTCAGTGCCGTGGCAATCGTTTGGCCCCGGAGCAATTGGCTAACCGAAAAAACTGGGATGCCCGTCGAGAACTTGCGTCGATCTGGCGCGACTACCGCAGCTGGTCGAAAAAGAAAAGGTCGACAGGTGGGCAGAAACTTTACGCTCCTGGGTTCACGCCACCCGCTGCGGACTAGTGGATCGTCCTGTGCGAACAGGCCAATAGGATGATCACAATCGGGGATCAGCTGATTTCCATGTTCCAATCCGACGGCCTCGGGATTCGGCCTCTGCTCCTTCGCAGCCGATCAGTCAATTGGGCTTGCTGCAGAGCTCTCACGGCACGCTTGACCTCTCGGTCTGCCTGATGCCGTTCCTTGGCTGAGTTGGGTATTTTCGCCTCTGCAACTCGTTTCAGGTACAGGGAACGGGCCTGGGTAATAGACAAAACACGAACCATTCGGCGTTGCTCCTGGATACTCGATGGCCATATTCGATCAGGGTGTATATGCATTGTCACCCGTCCAGATTGCAGCGAGATGAGCGCAGGCCCACTGCGAACATGATATTTCGTGCTGAGAATCGGTCATGAGTTCATCACGTGAAGGTCGCGTAGTAGC
>JAJCYX010000347.1 GCA_029262715.1 Chloroflexota bacterium | reverse complement strand
TTCGTGAACATGCAGGTCTTCATGGTCATGACCGGGCCATTCGCCATCGGAAAGTAACGGTCAACTGCTCGTCTAAGGATCGCTTCGTCTTCAGCCGTTACATCCCGGTTCAGATCGTCCGCATCGGTCTGCTCATCCAGGTGGTGATACCTGCCGATCTTGAACCCTGGAATGCCAAAGACAGGAAATCCGTAGTATCGACCTTCCTCAAACATCGCATTGAACACCGGGAACCGTTCCGGTGCGAACAGCGATGGGTCTTCGGGTTGCAACCAGACGAGGACCTGGCGTTCAGGCACAGCCAGCTTCGATAGTCCCGAGACGAGCTTATCTGTCCATGCCCCGGCCGTGACAACAAGCGATTCTGCCTCGTACTCACCGCGGGTTGTTTTCACTTTCACCGAACCGGAGCCGGTGATCTCCCACCCCTCAACCGCTTCCCTTGCGTGGATCTCAGCACCGAATGCGATAGCGCTGTTTGCATACGCCACGATGCTCCGTTCGGCAAGCAGGAAACCACCGTCCTGCTGAAGCAGCGAAAAGTGACCGTCAGGCAGGTTGTAGCCCGGGAAGTGCCGGTTAGTCTCGGATGCGTTCAGGACCTCATGAGGAATGTCGTGAACCCTACACGATTCGAGTGAACCGGTGAAGACGTTCCCGTTTTCTGCGTCTGTGTCGATGGAGCCGGTCTTGTAGAGAAGCTTCTCGCCAGCCCGCGACTCGATCTCGTCCCACAACTCGTACGAGCGTCGCAGCAACGGAACGTATGACGGATGCTCGTAGTACGCGAGGCGAATGATGCGATTGATACCGTGCGAAGATCCTTGGTCGTTTGGAATGTCGAATTGCTCGAGGCCAAGTACCTTCTTGCCTCGCTTGGCCAGTTCGTAAACAGTGGCGCTTCCCATCGCACCAACACCGATCACAATCACGTCATACGGCTTCGCCACTAAGGTCCTCCCGCAGGCGCGCTTACTCGTCGCGATAGTCGCATCGCCGCGTAAGCCAACTTGCCGCCGATTCGCCCGCTACGGTCTGTACTGGTCAATACCCTCAGTCACCGGCGATGGGCCGCTCGGAAACACCGCCGTCTTTGCGCGGTCAGCGCCCACGACTATGATTGAGCAGTCTTCCGGAGAGTCCATCACGTTGATCTGAATCTCCATGCGTTGCTGCGGCGTCAGTTTCTCAAGCCATTTCCAGTGCTCGCTCACACGTGCTTCGCCCTCAAGTGGCATGTACTCGATCATCTGACCGAAGCTACCGCGAGCGTGCTCGTGAATGAATTCCTTCGCCTCTTGCTTCGAGAATCCCTGTGAGCCGACCGGCTTTGCGACGTCCGGTGGCATAAGGATTAGACGCTGTACGCCGCCCTTTTCGCCCTGCAAGCTCCGTGTCCCAAACGTGCACCCGTAAGCCAGATTGCGCAGAAGCCCTTCGGCAGTGTGATTGCCCTGATCCTGCACATCGAGTTCGCCGTCCGTGATGAACAGGCTGACCGTGCTTTCGTCTTTTGTGAACCCGCGATCCACATGGAACGGGGCCCACGGGCTCATCTCTTCGTTTTCGGCAATGCACTGGATGAACTTCCGAGAAGTCCCGATCGTGTCCATGTCCATCTGGTTCGGGTACCAGTAGCCGATATTGCGGAAGCAGAGTGCGAACGCCCTGCCGATGAGCGTGTTGACCTGGTTGTCTCGTCCGGGACCCAGTGCGGATCGAGGGTTGACGCCGATCTCCTTGGTAATCGGACCATTGACGATGAGTAGTGGCGCCTGCGGACTGGTCGACATCAATAGCGACTTACCGCCTTGCCCTCCGATCTTCGACAACGCTTTCACGCCAGCGATGATGACCGGCAGATGTTCCGGCCTTGCGCCAGCCATCACCGAATTGACCGCTATCTTTTCGACAGTCGCTAGACCGAATCCCGGTGGCATGTCACAAACCACGTGGTCAGGAGGCAGGTTGGTCCCATTCATCATCTCCCGAACCGCTTCAGCCGTCGGTGGATGTAGGAATAGCCCATCACCGAGGTCTTCCCTGATGAACGCGTCGTTCATTTTGAGAATCGCGTCATGCCTGTCTTCACCCTCGAAACGATGTGTCGTGTCGGTGTCGACTCCTGGCGTTCGTGCATCAATTGAAGCAGTCAAGGTACCGATCAGATCATCGATAGCATCCTCGGTCTGGCTCTTGGAGTACTCAGGCTCGAGATTTCTATAGATTCGCGGAACGACGACCCATTGAAGATCGGGCATCCCAAATGCACGGGAGCTGGCGACGGCGTCGCTCTCGAAACGTCCCGAGACTATGGCGACCGCAGGCCGACCCATCTTCTCGAGCTCAATCATGTCGTGGATCATCCACGACGCGCAGGTCCCTCAATCAGCAGTGGCGCCGATGACGACGTCGCACTCCTCTCCCGCCTGCTTCACGATTGGGGGCGGCGCGGGATAGTTGTTCCCGTTGTAGAAGTTGACAGTTACGTTGCTGAAACGGTCTTTCAACATCTGACCAGCAGTGTTCAGGGCGATATCACCGCCGTGGGTCCCGCTCCACAGCAGGCCAACGGTTTTGTCGTTCAGGGACTGGGGCCGCGGGCTGGCGTGGAGTGAGTTGAGCACACCTCGCTGGGGTGCGACAGGGTTGAGAACCTCTAGAAGATGCATGGAGTTACCTCCGCAATTGGCGTTGTCGAGTTTGCGGCGATACTACATGAGCCTGCTGAGTTAGACAGCGCGGGAGCATGAGTAAAGTCGAGTCGGCGATGAGTTGGTCATGCGAGGATGCTGAACGCAACGGTCAGAGTCGCGCCACGTATCACTCTTCAAGCAGCAGCTGAAAGTCGAGTCTGTCGCCTGATGAAGCACCCCAAACCCAGAACGCGGTTCCTTTCACCGTTGCAGGCAACAACGGCCACTCTTCGCGGTTACCCGCAGCAAGCTCAAATCCCGCCGACTTCGCAGCAGAATCCGAACCCAGGAAAATGGATCCGGCGTTCGCCGACCGCGCTTTGAAAATCACCGATTTGATTCTTGGCCGCGGCGAGGGCTGGAGCTGAACCGCTGTCACGGTATCGGCGATATTGAGAGACGAAACAATTACCCTTGCCATCTACACCTCCGAAATCACTACGCGAAACTTGCCCCGCTCCTCGAACCCAGTGAACTCTTCGCTGCGGAGGCTGACAGGAATCACAAACTTTGCGTCCTCCAGGTCCGAACCAGGATCTCGATACGCAAACTGAACCAACGACTGCTTCTCGAATGTCCGCTCAAGCGATTGTCGAACCTCTGTTGCGCTTTCCCCCGCATCTACATCAATCGTAAAGCTGTAAGCCCATCGAATTGGCTGAGCTTTGATGTAGTTCAGTGAGAGCCGCTTGATGTCAGGGCTGTGGAATAGGTGAGTTGAGTCTGAAAAATCAGTCTCCATCTCCACGCCCAGTGAAATCCTGTCAAAGAGAATTCCAACAGCTTCGTTGTTCTGGTTTTGGTCACGGATCGGGACAGTGATGGCGTGGTAACCCGGATCGTTGAGTTCCAGAACCTGCCCGGACGTATCACCGTTGTCTCGGGTGTACGTGATCCGCACCGTTTCATTGGAGTCGGGTATCGATACCTCTAGTCCGATGCTTACGGCTAGCTTCTCGCGGCCAGATACGAAACCGTCAAACCACGGCGTAACAAGTCTGCCATCCGGCACAAAACCGAAACTGCTCTGGCCTACGAGGTCGTCGCTCAATACCGGCAGATTCACGCTCGCTGTGCCATTGCTGACGAAGATCTCGAAATGTCCGAATACAAGACGGTGTTTGCCATTCGAAGTAGACAGGAACATACCGCCAACGCTCTCGCCAGATGAGAACACTCCGTGACCATTCGCCGGAAAACTGCTCCATGCCCTGCCATCCCACTGGTGAATAATCGGTTCTCCGCTGGTGAGAAAAAAGACGCCGTCAATCCCAGGATGAGCTTCCTGATAGTGCCCGAGTTCGGGACGAGATGTTCTACTGTCTGAAATTACTGTCGGCGTCACGTCGTCGATCACATTCGTGAGACCGGGAGTGAATCGAAATACCCGCTGTTCGCTCGTGTAGTAGACAGCGCCATTCCAGGCAACCGCTGTCGCGTTTGACCGAGGCAACGCCAGGCCTGTGTTGCGGAACCGCTCATTCAGGTTGTCGTAGACCCAGAGGCCGCGACGCGTCGCAAGGTAGAGGGCTTCCGGGTCGTTTCTGTCTCCCGAGGGACCCGAGAACAGGTTCACCACATCAGCAAATGGCTCAGGCAGGTTCGCCACCTGTGTCCAGCCATCGTTGAGGTCATTCGTAAAAGACAACTGGTCAAGCGAGTCGACACCCCAGAGCAGATCACGCCAAAAGGTAACCTGATTCATCACGGTCAGGTCTCTGTTCCAGGCGGTCGAATCGCCAGCGTTCGAAGACCAGTCTGTCGCCGTGCCTTGCGCCACGACCGTGACGGGCTCACCGTTCAAGACACCGCTCGTCGCATCGGTGACTTGCGTGGCCAGTACTCTCGTCGGAGCTAGCTGAATGCTGTCATTTGCGTCGATATAAGGATGCACATTGTTGCCGTCGATCACGAACAGACTGTCGTTGGAATCGAAATACCGGCTCAGCGAAGTCCCGAGCCCTCCGCCTAGATCCCGCACGCCTGGTCCAAGCAGAAGATGACCCGGAACACGTGTATAGAGAGAGCTCCAACGGTTCCGGTTGAAGTCGTCGGCGCTTCGAATTGTCTCCAACCCGAACCCGCCGTTCCATGACCGCCATGTAGCGGTCGAAATCAGCGGATTCGACTCGTCCGTGTAGTCGCCTATGACAGTTTTAGGTGCGAATCGCGTAGCAAGCTCTCGCTGGACCTGGCCTTCAATGCGATATGTCCTGCCGTCGAGCAGAATCTGACCTTCGCTGGTAACTGCTGGTTGTGCCATTAGTCATCCACCCACCTGATGTTCGCCGGAGTATTCATCCTGAGTCGCAGAGTTTGTGCAAGCTGCTCGTACAGGTCAGCCTGCTGCATCGACACGTCACGGTTTGCTCCACGCCGGTCGCTGCGAGATCTGAGAACTCCCGCGGCTGCGGCGTTGATCACATACTGCGCATCGACCTCACATATCTGCGAGTCAGATTCGAGAAGGGCCGGGACACGCACACCGGTCACTCGCAAGCGGCTGTATGGCAGACGAGCATCGTCATCGAGCGTGAATTGACGCCTCGCTGCGCTAACGTTCCAGAACTCGCGTGGCACCCGGTGCCAGATTTCGGAGTTGGACCTGATTAACTTGATGTCGTCGAACCATGTGGTTACGGCTCCGCCATCACTACTCCCTACGACAACTCGAATCGCATCAAGTGCGCCGTTCTGCTCTGGAGAAGCAATCTCCAATGAGACGTACTTCCAACGATCTGCATCAGCGGTTGGCAAAGGAACCGATTCGTGGGTCGACGAACCCTGCCGTAACTGGACTACGAGGTTTGACGAAGTGACTTCGGCGTTCGATTTATGCCAGAACTCAATCCGGTCAAAACCCCTGGCCTCGGTTGCTGGAAAGGCTGCTTCAGCCATCGCTTCGCCAGCTGTTGCGGCAGCGTCAATCTCCAGTCGCGCTGAACCGCTTCCTTCTCTGAAATCGGCAGAGTCGACTGTTACTGTTGAGTTGACCGAGAGCTCGCTCATCGGGCCATTCAGGTCTGCAACCGATCTCCCGGCGAAGCCCGACCGCCAACTCAGTTCCCTGATTCCAGCCCAGGCTGAAGAGAGGGAGAAGGTATTGATCTGGCCACCGGTATGGAACGATTCATCGACCGCTCCAATAGAGCCCTTTCGAGTGACCCCGCTGATTCCCTGGTTAATGAATTCATGCACGTCATCGGGCGATATATCGGCGTCCCAGAGCTCGTATATCCAACTGCTCCCCGTAACTGATGCGAACGCCTTTGAAACCGTGATCGAACGCTCATCCCGCGATGATGCCGACACTCGACGAGTATGATTTGCTCCCATCGAGTCTGTGGCGTAGATCCATCTGCCCCGATGTTCGTTGTCGGCTCCAAACGCCAGGGTGTTGTCTATCAACTTCACCGCGTTTTGCGATGTCTCCGAAGGCGTCGACTCGATCTGCCCGGCTTCCTGCCTTACGGCTCCGAGTAGCAGGCCAATCGAGTGCCTGAGTTGCTTCCTGCTTCGCCGCTGCGTAACCGACATTTCAGCATCACCTCACATCTCACTATCCGCGCCAGCCCCCACTACAGCGAGAGCGAATCAATCAATAACACTCCGGACTCTCAGGCTTACCGGCCAGTAGGTGATCGATCCACCCGAATCGACCAACTTGATATCTCCGTCGAACGTTCCCATCGGCCACGACGCCGTTTGGACTGCGGTTATGTCCCATCTGACAAGCCCCAACGAAGAGGTCACAACATCACTCAGTTCATCAGTGAGAATCGTCTGCAACGGCTGAACCGTGTTTTCAATTGACACCGAATAGATTCCGCTCGATGTCACCTGTGACGGTGCGATGGCACCGTCGACCGTTAGAACGGCCTCAAGGGCAACATCAGAACCTTCCGGAATTCCGTCCGGATCGCCCCAAATCTGCCTCGTCATCACCTGGCCTCCAGTTGCACTCGATGCACTACTTCAACGTCGTTATTGATCTTCTGCACTGTTATTGAGTCAACGTTGAACCGCCGCTTCGAAAAAGTGTTTTGCTGGATGCGATAGGTATGAAGTGGGCTCGTTACGACCGGAATTTGGCCGGTCTTGAATCGCAGAGCAACAAGAATCGTGGACCAGAATCCCATAGCTTCAAGACCTCATTTTTCTGTGATCGAAGAATCGCGAACCGGATCAGATCAACCGCAGTAGCGAGCAAATTCGACAACACTCGTCAGTCTTTGTAGAACAGGTTCACAACTAGATCGCTTCCCGGTGCTGATGTATCGGTCAGACCTGCTCCTCCTGCGGCAAGCAGCGAAATTCCGCTGGACATCAGCAACCCTTGAGCGAACGTGACGTTGGCGCCGCCTTCTGGAGGAATTCCGAGGTTAAGTGCTGGAGATGTCGTGCCCTTTGTGACACCGGACGAGTCGTCCGAAAACAGCTTTGCGTAGACGATTGCCGCAGTATCCGGGTTCGTCAGCATGTATCCGTACAGACGGCCTGCACTTGAGGTGACGGTCTCGATAGCCGAGCTCAGGACGGTTGTAAACGTCTGGAGCGCACCATTGGAGTTCCCGCCGATCGCGTTCAGACCGACGCCGATCTTGTCTGCGGAGTCGTTCGATATCGATACAGAAGATCCCGCGACTATTGCGACAGACGAATTGCCCTGAACGGTGACAGTTCCGCTGATAGGGATCGTTGAGTCCCCAATGCCGCGCACGAAGAACGGAGCTGTCGAAGAGTTGGCAACCGTAACAGTCGAATCGGTCATATTTGTCACGGTAATTACGGTGGACGGTGCAACGTATCCGGTGACCGACACAACTGTGTCGCCTTGAACCGGGAGCGGCGATCCGGCGGAGACTACGCTGAAGGCGCTGGCAACCGAGTCGCTCTCAAAGCCAACTCCAAAAAACCGTGCTGCCGTCGCCTGGTCACCCTCGGTGAATACGGGACCTGCAGAGTCGGATTCGACGATCTTGGCGCGTACGATGTCGGCCGAGTCGATGGCAACGGCAAATGAGGCTCCGGCCGCAGGTGATACTGATGCGTTGCCCTGGATCGTTACGGTTCCGGCTATCGGGACGGACGCATCAGAGTTGGAGCCACGGACGAAAAATGGTGCTGTGGACGACGTTCCGTTGCCGTTCACCTGGACTGGCAGCGGGCTCGCCGTGTCAGTAAGGTTGGCAGTGTTGAGCGCGCCCCAGGCAAGCTTGCCAATCGGATAGTGAACGGACGATCCGCCGATTGCATCGGTAGCAAAGATTTCACCTGCCGAGTCAACAAGTTCACTCGTGAAGTTGTCAGGCATCAAAATCCTCCGCTGGACCAATAAAGCTTCGGTGTCTGAAATCAATCATGCGAACGGCCTACTGGAGATCAGACTACGACCACGAAGTGTCACCGTTGAATAGCGGGATGGCAGATCGTGGCGCCGGGGCGAAGTAGCAACACTGAGTGGGAGAAAATATCGAATGAACGAACTCAACGATCTGGCGGAAAAAGTTGGTGTTCTGCTGAAGGAGCGAGGTGAAACAGTCTCTGTTTCAGAGTCTTCAAGCGGCGGGCTTGTCTCTGCCGCGTTGCTGTCCGTGCCCGGCGCATCCGCTTATTTCATGGGCGGTGCCGTGATCTACACGGGAATCGCAAGAGACGAGCTCCTGGGAGTCGACATCGATGCGCATCCCGGAATGCGTTCGGCAAGCGAACCCTACGCAGTACTTTGCGCCAGCGCGGCTCGTGAGCGCCTCGGAACAACCTGGGGTCTCAGTGAAACAGGCGCTGCAGGGCCGACTGGTAATCGCTACGGAGACGATTCCGGCCACACATGTGTTGCAGTTTCCGGCCCAGTTGAACTCACCGAAACCCTTGAGACCGCTCTCACAGATCGCACCAAAAACATGGACCTGTTTGCAAAGAAGGCGCTCGAGCTACTACAGAAAGCTCTAGGCCAGGCTGGTAGTTAGCCCCCGGCTCAGACTCTATGCGGTTCGTCCGCGCCTGCGGGTTTTAACTGCAATCCTGTTCCCAGAGACCGACGCCCGCCAGCGCTGTCCCGAGTAACCCATCACGTTGACAAACAGGTAGGTCAATGCCTTAATACCGTCGCAGTATTCGTCACGGGGAACACGTCCGATGACATCGCCACTACGGTCCGTGTTCCACCGGTAGACGTGTGACTGACCGTCGAACGGATTGGGTCCACCACCGAGTTCAGAGATGAGAAGTTCGCATTTCGGATCGATAACCAGGCCCGGTTCAGCGATATCTTCGTCCACCTTCAGGCATGAATCGAACCTGTCGATCCCCGGAAGAATGCTGACCTTCTCGTGCTGTAGCACTAGACCCGTTTTCTTTCGCCACACCTCGGCATTGCTCTCCTGGGCACCTGCATGTGCGGTGCCAGCTACATCGATGACGCCAAACTTCTGAGAGTTCTGCCACCACTGACGGCTCATCGCAATGTCACAGACGTCTGCCACGGTGAAGCCAGGCATCACGTACCTGTTCACTGCTATCTCGTCGACTATTACCCACTGCCGGTGTCCATTCTCAAACTTCCTGAGCTGGCATACCTCGACCGCATAAGTAGACGGTTGGCCAGAGTATCCGGGGTCTATGCCGATGTAGACGGGCTGTTCCGGATCGTATTGAACCCGGCGAATATGCAGGTCGTTTGAAAATGAGCCGTGTACTCGACCGGAAGGTGGAACCGGAACACCCATATGCCGCTCCATGAATTTGGCCTCCGGCAGTGATCGACGAAGAGCCAGGATCTGCGGGTCATTGGCA
>JAJCYX010000346.1 GCA_029262715.1 Chloroflexota bacterium | reverse complement strand
TTCGATGTCCTGACTACGTCGGAACTGGCACGGGAAGCGACGATGCGGTGGACGCTGACGGCAAGTGCCAGTGAGCGCGCCGAAGTGAGCACGAGTGTGATGATCGCTTTCGCTCGTAGCCCGTTCGTAACGGCGCAGATGGCATGGGAACTGCAGCAGTTGACTGGCGGCAGGGTCTCGGTCGGTCTCGGATCGCAGGTAAAGGGTCACAACGAGCGCCGCTTCAGTAGTGGGCAGTGGGTTCCTCCTGCGCCTCGCATGGAGGAGTACGTGAGGGTGATGCGAGCGGCGTGGCAGACGTTCCAGACCGGTGAGCTGGTGCCGTTCGAGGGCAAGCACTACAACTTCACGTTGTGTCCGCCGGCGTTCAATCCGGGGCCGATAGATTTTGCGCCACCAAAGGTGTGGATCGCAGCTGTGGGACCGGCAATGACGAGGGTCGCTGGCAGGGTGGCTGACGGGCTGCTGCCGCATTCGTTCACGACGCCAGAGTATGTTCAGGCTGTGACGCTGCCGAACCTTGCAGAGGGTGCGGCGCAGGCGGGAAGAGATATTTCTGACATCGAGGTAGCAGCGGGCGGGATGATGGCTCTGGCCAAGACTGAGGGCGATCTGGAGAAGAAACTACTCGGGCTCCGGGAGCGGATTGCGTTTTACGGTTCGACTCGCACGTATGCGTCGGTGTTCGAGACTCACGGTCTTGAGGAGCTTGGCCAGGAGCTGCATCGGTTGTCTGTGACGGACCGTTGGGCTGATATGCCGGATGCGATTTCGATGGACGTTGTGCGGCTGTTCGTGACGGCTGGAACGTGGGATTCTCTGCCGGGTGAGGTCGAGCGCCGACTGGGTTACGCGAGCCGTGTTTCGATACCGGACGAAACAGATTCACCGAACGATGAGGAGCGGCTGGTAGAGCTGATCAAGCGGGTGCAAGCAGGTTGAGGCGGCCGTTTTGCTGCAGCTGCCATTCCGCTATGAAGGGCGCCACACATTTAATGTCACACTGGTGGGACGAGTTTCGGAAGAGCCGGTAACCACGGTTTGAGTCTGCAAACTGGTGGCAACCCTCTCTATTTGCGTTTCGTCTTCAGACGATTCTGAGACTGTCTCCCGGCTCTCCCACAATTTTCTACCGGTTCTGATATCAAAAGCAACCAGGTGAGATTCGTGAATCCCCAGAAAGAAGTTTCCGCCGATGCTAATCGCATTCAGGCCTCCGTCACGAAACCGGTGCCGGTACCTAAAATTAGGAGGATTTACGTCGTCTACCCAGTCGTGCCATGTAGTGAAGAACAGCGCTTCCTTTGTTTCTAGGTCGAAAGCACTTGAGTAAAACCCTGGCCTTTCACAGAACAGTGTGGTTGGATTCACGACAACCATTCTGTGGAAGAAGATCTCATCGGAGAGTAGCAGCGAAAATACTTCAGCATTAGTGTTCAGGTTGGAAACACGTATCCCCTGGAAATGGGAAGTGGCAAGTAGGTTCTCATCTTCATCAAGACCGACACCGATCAATTCGTAGTCTCTTCCTGACTTGGGAACGCGCAGATCTTTCGAGGAGTACTCCCTGGTCGGGTGTCCGAGGTAATCCTGAACGACCAGCTTTCGACGGTCTTCCGAGATCAGCGCCATTAAAGAGTTGTCGAAACCGGACGGTATGATGCTTGCTAGTTGCTCATAGGAGGACGATTTGATGGCACCAGTTTCAACGTCAATAACAAACATTCGGTTGTTGAACTTTTGCCCGGCGATCAAGCTGTCGCCATCTGGCGAAAAGAATGCTGACTCGAGAGCTACGTCGTCGAAGCGAGAGACAAGTGTTTTGCTCGCGATCCGATAGATTTCGACGCCGAGAATATCCTGAACCGCAATCAACTGCCCATCGGGGCTGACGTCGATGTTCCAATCAATGCCCGCTTCAACTTGAAATGATTCGACGACCTTGAGCCTGCTCACCCCGGACATACCTAATAGGGCTTCATTTACAAGCTCTTCACCGAGCAGCAATCGGGCAGTTTCTATGTCCGCGTCTATCCCCTTGGATAGTTGCTCTGCAAGAACTTCGGCCTTCTCTCGATAAACATACTCACTCTTTAGTTCGTAGGCAGCGAGCATCCCAAGGTGCGCCATGCATCTCAGTTTTTTATTTGAGTGACCTCTCGTCGTTCCGGGCTCCAGCCGCGCTATTCGCTCAAGCGCAGCGATCTTTAAGTTGATCTGTCCCTCGTCCGCAACGGTAGACAAATCAAGTCCGTAGTCCAGTTCCGTGAGAGTCTTGGCGTCATGGCGATCTTTTAGTTCGTCTCTGAACTCCTGCATGATTCGCCTGATATCTGCTTCTGTCACAGGTGGCTGGCTGATCCCCAACCCAATGAAGAGCTGATCCATCGTCTTCGACAACACGATCGCTCCCGCGTCGGCAGCAAGCCATTGGGGACCCAGAGTGGTAATCAGTATTTGGCGCGCTATCTTTGACATCATCCCCTCTTTCTACACCTGCGGAACTCGGGCAAGCACACGTCGCTCGGGCGCATTTTTCTGCGTCGAGTCGCGGTCGAGTATAGGGGAATGTCAGGCACGTACCTGCTTAGAGCGCCTTAACTTCTCGCACGAGGTCTTCTACCGAGCCTCTTGCGTCGCCGAAGAACATCATCGTCTTCTCAAGGAAGAACAGTTCGTTCTCTACTCCGGCGAATCCTGAGGCCATCGAGCGCTTCAGTACAACTACGGCGTTGGCTTTGTCGACATTCAGAATCGGCATTCCGTAGATCGGGCTTGCAGTATCGGTACGGGCCGACGGGTTCGTCACATCGTTCGCACCGATCACTATCGCAACGTCCGTGCGGTCGAACTCCGAGTTGATCTCATCAAGATCCTTCAACTCGTCGTATGGCACGTTCGCCTCGGCAAGCAGCACGTTCATGTGCCCCGGCATCCTGCCCGCAACCGGGTGGACTGCGTACTTAACCGAAACGCCTCGTTCCTTCAGCACGTCTGCGAGGTCTCGCACTGCGTGTTGCGCCTGCGCCACGGCAAGTCCGTACCCTGGCACGAAGATCACGCTGCGGGAATAGCTGAGTACCAGCGCAACGTCTTCTGCACTTACAGACCGGACCGGCCGCTGCTCTGCTGCTCCACCGGCTCCTGCGGCCGCTGCGCCGTCTGCGGCTCCGAAGCCGCCGAGCATCACGTTCGCAAGTGACCTGTTCATCGCCTTTGTCATTATCTGCGTCAGGATCAGGCCGGATGCGCCAACGAGCGATCCTGCGATGATGAGCATGTTGCTTTCGAGCACGAATCCGGTTGCTGCTGCGGCCAATCCTGAGTAGGAGTTGAGCAGTGCAACTACTACTGGCATGTCTGCTCCGCCGATGGGAATTACCAGGAGTATTCCGAGTGCCAGCGCTATCACGCCCATGATTGCGAACGCCCACAGCGTGTCCGGCTCAAATACGAGGAACCCTGCCAGCCCGAGAGCGACCGCAAGGAGCATTGCGTTGAGGTAGTTACGAGATGGCAGCAGCACAGGTCGTGTGGTGACGAAGCCCTGGAGCTTGCCGAATGCGATGAAGCTTCCGGTCAGTGTGACTGCACCGATGATGGTGGAGGCCATGATGGTCACCGCTGCGACGTCGTCGATGGTGTCTCGTCCTCGAACAAGCTCGGCAGACGCGACTAGTGCCGACGCAGCACCGCCGAAGCCGTTAAATACAGCGACGAGCTGTGGCATGGCGGTCATCTGCACTCGCTTTGCGAGCAGCACTCCGACGACTGCGCCGATT
>JAJCYX010000345.1 GCA_029262715.1 Chloroflexota bacterium | reverse complement strand
TCGACTGAGTTGTTTACATCGTTTTCGCTAGCTACAGATTGGTCGTCTACTGCGTCGCTGGTCCCTTCGTTTTTCATATTTCCTCCTACAACTGAGGCTACCGTTCTCGTTGCAGCGCGTCCTTCGCTTGCGGGCTCCTCGACAGATTCCACCATGGGGATTTTCAGAACCCCCTTGACTAAGGCGACTATCGATCTAACAATCGATGACATCGTGGATGAAATAAATCGGGTACTCATGGCCTTCTGAGGTCTTCTGAGAATAGCGTTGGGAAGATCTAAATAGTGCGCAATTACGCTCAGTACTTATCATATGTGCATTAAATGTGCAAAACCTGTGACAGATATCCGGTGGTCGAGTCTGTTTAAGTTCACAGGGGCAAGCACGCAATCCTATATCTTCTTAAACTCTGCTCGTGATGAGGGGCGTCACTAGTCTCTGGATTACAGTTTCCATAGTTGGAATTGCCGTGATCGTCCGGGTTTTAGTGCAAGATAGACTAAGCATCGGAAAACGCCGCAGGCGGCCTCGCACTCGAAACTCGTCCCTGGAGTCGGCTATAAGATGATCTGGCAAAGCTCGTCGCACCTGCCAATCCGGGACAACTGCCATGACCCAACCTGCCTCTGAAACCCGAGTCCCTGACGACGCCGAAGTCGCCGCACAGCTACTCGCCGCACTAAGTCAGCAATTCGGTAGAGCCAATCTCGAATACGCCGAGACACCACAACCCATAACCGGCGGATTCGAAACTCTCACATACGGCTTCAGCCTCAATGTGCCGCCCCAAAACCTCAGCGGCCAACTGGTCCTGCGGCTGTTCAACCAGGCAGGCTCTGCGGGCCAATCCCGACGAGAAACAGCGTTCCAGAACTCGCTCAACGATCTCGGCTATCCCGTTCCACGCGTCGTCGCCCAATTTGATCGCGGCATAGGCGACCGGGCGTTCAACGTCATGGAACGCATCAGCGGCACCTCGATGATGGAGAACGTGGCACTCGACCAGGCGAGCATAGAGCGCCTCATCAACTGGCTTGCGAAAGTCCACGCTCGACTGCACAAAATCCCATCCGCACCGGTCATTGAAGCTGTAGCCAGCGCCGGGTTTCCGCAGGAACGGTTCTCCGTCGACTCACGTCTCAACTACATGGCCCGTTACTTCGAGGACGACACGTTCGAAGCGCTGCGCCCAGCACACGACTGGTTCATAGTAAACAGACCGACCGAGCGGGCGTCACCGGCCGTCTGCCACGGCGATTTTCATCCCGGCAACATCATGGTCAAAGACGGCGAAGTGACAGGCGTTATTGACTGGCCGGCCGCCGCTTTCGCAGACCCTGAATTCGATGTTGGTACTACCCTCGTCCTGATAAAGGCCGGTGCAGGTCAGCTGGAGCCCGAATTACGGCCGATGATCGATCAGATTGCCGGGCTATATCTTCACAACTACAACCAGATCAGTCCTCTAAGTACTGAGAAGGTCGACTACTACGAGGCGATGCGCAGCTTCCGGGCCTTCACACGTGGCACCGCACAGCGAACGCCTGCCGTACGTCCCGACCTTGCGCCGCGTGACCAGTATCCGTGGGCCGGTGAGTTCGCAATGAAATCGCTTCAAACCCGCCTAAATCAAATCACAGGAATAGACCTCCCACTACCAGAAGGCATGTAAAGGACGGCCAGCCGCGCCTTGCCGCGTGTGTCACTGGCTGCCGTTCGCTAGAAAGGTGCCTGCGTCCGTATCATCCTCCCTCCCACATTGGGAGGGAGTTAGAGGGTGGTGCCGCGTGCGGCGTTTTCTTGTGTGGCACAAGCCACCGTTCGCCAGAGAGGTGCCTGCGTCCGTATCGTCCTCCCTCCCAGATTGGGAGGGAGTTAGAGGGAGGGTGCCGTGTACGGCGTTTTCTCGTGTGGCACAAGTCACCGTTCGCGAGAGAGGTTCCTGCGTTGGTATCATCCTCCCTCCCAGATTGGGAGGGAGTTAGAGGGAGGGTGCTGCGTGCGGTGGCGGCGGCGTGGTCGTGTTTTCTCGTGTCGAACGCTCGCCCGAGAGATTCTGAATCAAGTTCAGAATGACAGAAAACGGCCATCCTGAGCTTGCCAATCTATGAGAGCAACGCATGTTCCGCCGTCACAAGGCTTGTCTTTAAGTTTGCCCCACATCCCCGGATCCTTCGCACCCGCTCAGGACGAAGGAAGTACGGCCACGTCTAAATCGCGCGCTACCTGATGAAACACGGGAAAACGCGGCACGCCGCCACACCAGAAAAAGCGGCAAGCCGCCGCACCAGCTCAGGACGAAGGGTTACGGCCATAGCTCACATCACCAACTCATCTCCACCTCAACTACCTTGCCCTTCTGCACCTCAACCGTCCGCTGTGCCACTCTCTCCAGGAAATAGCGATCGTGCGAAATCACAAGCACCGTGCCGTTGTAATCGTCAATCGCATCCTCCAGCGCCTCGCACGACGGAATATCCAGGTTATTCGTCGGCTCATCCAGCAACAGTAAATTCCCCTCCATCAGCATCAACTTCGCCATCTGCAAGCGCGCCTTCTCGCCACCACTCAGCGTTCGTACCTGTCGTCTCGCCTTCCTGAAATCGAACAGAAACGAGCCTAGGAAAGCGTAAGCCGCAGACTCGCTCATATCCTTCACCCTGCGCACCTCCTCAACCACCGTCAGCTCCGGGTCCAGCGTCTCCTGCTCCTGCGCGTAATAGCCAATCGAGATCCTCGCTCCAACGCGAATCTCTCCTGAAGACGGCCGCTCTCGGCCCATCATCATCTTCATCAGCAGCGACTTCCCGGTGCCGTTGTCACCTGTCAGCGCAACCCGTTCGCCATGCGTCACCAGGAGATCCACACCGTCCAACACTGGCGTTTCGCCAAAAGACTTCGTTATCGACTTCAACTCAAGCACCTTGAAACCGCCGCGCTCGGCTCCAAACTCAAGGCCAATGCGCTTCGGCTCCATGATCGGCCGCTCAACCTTGTCCATGCGGTCGATGCGCTTCTCCATGTTCTTCGCCCTCGTCACGAACTTCGAGTGCGACACGTACTGGTTCCAGTCCATCAGACGCCTGATCGCCTTGCGCAGCCGGCTGATCTCCCGTTCTTGCAACTGGAAATTCGCCTGTTGCTGAAGCAGCGCCGCCCGCTTGTCCGTCGCAAACTCCGAATAGTTCCCGCTGAAAACGGTCAACTGGTCGCGACCCGGATGCTGCCCGGCCACCTCCAGCTCAGCGATCGACTCCACCATCACGTCGAGCAGGTAGCGGTCGTGCGAAATCACAACGACTGCGCCCGGATACTCGACCACCAGGCGCTCCAGCATGCGCTTGCCTTCGGCATCGAGATGATTGTCCGGCTCGTCGAGCAGCAGAAGTTCGGGCTGCGTCGCCATCAGGCGAGCGAGAAATAGCAGCTTTTTCTGGCCGCCACTCAGCGTGCTCGCTGGAAGCAGGAAGTCGTCGTCTGAGAAGCCGACAGCGTGCAGCATCTCGACTACGCGGCCATCGACATTCAGCCCGCCTGCGTCCTCGAAAGCCTGTAGTGCTGCTTCGTGCTCGTCGATCACAGACTGCAGCGCGTCGGGGTCCTCGTACACCTGCGGCTCGCCCATACGAGACTCGAGATTTATGATCTCCTGTTGCTTCGCTGAGTAGTAGTCGCGGGCCTTTAGAGCTTCGTCGAGAACGGTTGAGCCGTCGGGCAGCTTCGGCTCTTGCGGCAGGTAGCCGATGTGGACGTTTCGACGCCGGGTGACCTGGCCTTCGTCCGCCGTGTCGAGCCCCGCGATGATGCGCATGAGGGTCGATTTCCCGGCACCGTTGGGTCCGATGAGGCCAATGCGCGAGTCGGTCTTTATTTCGAGCGAGATGCCGCTCAGCACCTTGTTTGCGCCGTGGTGTTTCGTCACATTCAGAACGTTGCAGATAATCACTACTGTCTCCGGGCAGGAGTCCCTCGATCAGGCGATGAGGGAGTCCGGGTAGTGGCGCATGCCGGAGACTACGTGGGGAGAGCGAATTGCTCAACATCGATCCCGGTCCGGGCGCGCGCCGTTGCCAATGGCTTGCATAGAGTTGCGGCCAAAACCGGGGAGTTTGTGATGTGATGGAGGTTGCCATCCCGAGCTAGTCGAAAGACCGACATTCTCCCTCCCTACCAGGGAGGGAGTTAGAGGGTGGGTGCCGCGTGCGGAAAACGTGGCACGCCGTATCACATCAACGAAAATGAAACTGGTTTCTGGCCGGTATTACCGGCCGTTCTTAGCGGAGAGGTTGCGGCGGAAGAATCCTGCCGGAAGTGAAAGAACCATGACTCTCCTTTCTAATGGCACCCTTCGAAATGGGCACCGATGCCGCGCACCGGAGGTTCAGACCGGTGCCGGACGGTCACGTTAGTGACGGCGTGCGAACGTATAGATACTTGCAGACTATCACTGTCACGAAATCTGGGTATAGCAACAAGGTGGTATGCAAGCTGCGTTGTGTTGGGTTATCCGGGCCGCGTACGGCGTTTCCTTTGTCATCCCGACCGCAGCGGAGGGATCTGACCGTTGCAGCATGGTCACACGGGAGACTCTGAGCAACAAGTTCAGAGTGTGATCATTTCCCTCTCCCTGGCAGGGAGAGGGTCAGGGTGTGGATCGTTCCGTCTTGTCAGGAAAGAGCGGTTCTCTTTGCCAGCTACGTGGACCCACTGAAAATTCAGCTCGCTGCCGCCCCACGCGGCAGCCACCCTCTAACTCCCTCCCTACTAGGGAGGGAGAACAGACACTGTCCTGAGCCTGTCGAAGGGTGCATATGCAACAACTCATCGACGCGCACTCGAAAACGCGGCTAGCTGCCTTACACAACCCTTGGTGACATCTTCGACGACCAGAACGACGGGTCGCCAATCGGTGGATAGTCGACTATCTCAACAACGCCATCGGGCTTGCCGCCGGTCAACGCAGCTTCGATGTTGGCGATAGCGAACTCAGCGACGAGGCCGTCAGCCTCCTCGGACCTTGCACCGGAAAATGACGTCCAGACCAGGTTCGGCGCACCAGCCAGCGGCGAATCGCCAACACCTTCAGCATCCAGACCCGCCTTGAAGTTGCCTGAGTCCAGTGAGCTTGCCAGGTCCTCACTGTCGATGAGCCGGGCGTCTGCGGTGTTGATGAGCACGCTGTCCCGACCAAGCAGTCGCAACTCACGCTCCATCAGAAGCGGGTTTGACGTCGGGCCCCACTGGACGTGCAGGGACACGATGTCCGATTTCGACAGCAGCTGGTCAAGCGACGTGCGGCGCGCCCCGGCTACAGCCGCGGAACCGTGTGGTGCAGTGCGAACGTCTGCGTAGATAACCGTTGCACCGAGCATTTTCCACAGCGCGGTCATTGCCATGCCAACTCTGCCGAAACCGACGATCCCAACAGTCTTTCCAGCAAAAGAGCCGTTCCAGTTCTGTTGGATATCGGCAATTGCTGAACGCGGCTGCTCACCGTGCGGACCATTCTGTGAGCTCGCAGCGATCGCAAGCCCAAGCGCATGTCGCGAGACGTACGGAGCAAGGACCGGCGAGGCACCTGCGACTGTCATACCAGAAGCGACAAGCGCTGCGGCATCGATGTTTTTGTGATGGCCGCGTGTGAGTTGCACGATTTTTGGACCGCTCTCGCCGAGGTCCGTGAGAGTGCGCGAAAGAGAAGCATCACCGACTAAGAGCGCATCGAATCCATCAAATGAGTCAGGAACATCAGCGCCACTTATGGTCTCAATCTCGACGCGGCCTTCAGCCCTGGCAAGTACCTTTTCGGCAAGCGGGTCTGCGGTGTCTGTGATGTGGAGAATGCTGTGCATTGACTATGAAACTACTGGTGCTGTTTGACGCACTGAAATGAGGAACGGTCCTGAGATCATACCGGTCAGGCCAGACAAGATGTCGAGGCTCTGAGACATAAAGACGGAGACGCCATGTAGCGTCTCCGTCTCTTCGAACTACCGATGTGTGCACAGGCGTGGCGCGTTTCGCACGCCGAACACCAGTGCCACCAGCGTCTTACATTCCTGGCATTGCCTGGGCTTCGTGCACCTCGATGGAGCAGGCCGCGTTCCACGAGTTGTGCGGATGGCCTTCCAGCAACGCCTTGGCAGCGTCCATGCTGTCAGCTTCGAGGATCGAGTAGCC
>JAJCYX010000344.1 GCA_029262715.1 Chloroflexota bacterium | reverse complement strand
CGGCTGTTCAGCGTGGCGTGCGTAATCTTGGCGCAAGGGTTGCTGTGTTGAGTGAGTCCGGAGAATTTCTCCAGCACCTTGGCGCTCCACTTCCCGGCCAGGACCCGGATCAGTTCACTGCGCCACATGGGGTAGCGACCGATTCGCAGGGCAGCATGTACGCAGCTGAAGTCGCATGGACCAACTACTACTCTCGGCCGGACAACTCCGGACTCGATACACCGCCGTTGGGCGAAGTTGTGAGCCTGAAAAAGTGGCGCAGAGTCAGCGACTAGTGCGGTTTCACCACGATTTCACACATAAATGTTGACCGCTCGACGGATTGTCATATAGGAGACAGAGATGCCAGGACCGGTAACCGCAAGCACAAAATTCGAGCCAGAATTCGGATGGGCCAAGCTGCCTCACCCGATGAATTTCAAAGAGGCAACCTCGGTTGCGGTCGATTCAGAAGACAACGTGTACGTCTTCAACCGTGGCAAATGGCCGGTGATGGTGTTCGACCGTGACGGCAACTTCCTGTCTGACTGGGGACAGGGCGATTTCGACCGGCCTCACGGTATCCGAATAGACGCCGATGACAACCTGTTCGTCATTGATGACATCGCCCAAATGGTTGAGAAGCGCACCAAGTCAGGTGAGCTTCTGATGCGCCTGGGTGAGCGAGGTAAAGCGGCGGAATGGCAGGAAGGTGAGCCGTTCAACCGACCAACCGACGTTGCGGTTCATCCAGTCACCGGCGATATCTATGTGACAGACGGTTATGGGAACTCCCGCGTGCACCGCTTCACCAAAGATGGCACGCACAATCTGTCTTGGGGAGAGCCAGGATCGCGCCCCGGCCAGTTCAGCCTGCCGCACAACATAACGATGCTCGGTAACAGCCATGTCATGGTGTGCGACCGTGAGAACTTCCGGTTGCAGGTCTTCACGCTGGACGGGGAGTTTGTGCAGCAGGTGATCTCGCATCGGCCTATCGCCATATACGCAGGTCGCCATGCTGACTCCAACATCTATGTTGCCGAGGCAGGTGCTCCAGCAGTTCAGGCCGGTGTGAAGCGGTTGGGTCAGTGCGTTGTCATCTACGACAGGGAACTGAACGAGGTCGGACGGTTCGGTAATGAACTCGGCGGCGAAGGGACAGATCAGTTCCTCGCTCCACACGGCATGGCAGTCGATTCGGAGGGGTCTGTATACGTTGCGGAGGTGTCTTACACCGCCTACGGCTCACTTCTGGACCCGCCGCGTGAGGTGCCATCGCTCCGCAAGTGGAAGCGCGTGAGCGGGTAGAAGAAGTGTGAGGTGTGACGCCAGTCCGAGTGTGCAGGGATGGGAGTCAAGATGAACTGTGATTCGAGTCGGCTCTGCAGGTCACATCGGCTCACTCCTCCACAGCGAAAAAGAAAAAATTACGAGGATCTGACAAGAAATGCTGGCCCTTCGATATCACGGCAATAAGGACATCAGACTTGAGGACATTCCGGTTCCTGAGCCGGGTGAAGGCGAGGTGCGGGTTCGAGTCACCTACACCGGAATCTGTGCCACCGATATCGAGGAGTGGCAGCATGGGCCGTTGTGGGTGCAGCACGGCAGTCCGAATCCGCTGACAGGGCGAGAAACACCGCTGACCCTGGGTCATGAAATAACCGGTCATGTCGAAAAGGTCGGTGCAGGCGTCACCAATGTCCTGGTGGGTCAGCGCGTCGTGATTAACAACGTCCTCACCTGCGGCGCATGCTTCTGGTGTCAGCGCGGCCAGCAGGCCGTCTGTCCCAACATGGCCGTCGCAGGATTGTCAGCGGACGGTGGGCTTGCGGAGTTCATAGTCTGGCCTGCGACCAACATCGTGCCGCTAGCTGAGAGTGTCTCGGACGAGGAGGCTGCGCTTGTTGAGCCTTGCACTGCGGCCATACGAGCGGTGCGGAATTCCGGCGTCAAAGCCGGGGATACGGTCGCCGTGGTTGGTGCAGGGACCGTCGGGTTGCTGGCGGTTCAGGCGTTCAGAGCTACTGGCGCTCGAGTGATCGCTGTCGATATTCGCGAACAGAGTCTTGAAACAGCGAGATCGCTCGGCGTTGACCACACCGTGAACTCTTCAAATGGCAACGCCGCCGAAGAACTTTTGGAACTAACTGACGGAATCGGCCCGGACATCGTTGCCGAGACCGCTGGTGCCGCGCAGACTCCGATCGAAGCCATTGATTGGACGCGGCGCGGAGGCACAACCGTGCTGGTCGGGATCTACTCTGCAACCCCGCAGATGAACTTCAACAACATCGTTGGCTTCGAGCGCAGGGTTGTTGGCTCCGTCGCGGCAGGCCCCGGAGACATGGCGGCGGCGGCATGGATGATCGGTTCAGGACGGATCAAGGTTAATGACCTGATCTCAGCGAAGATTCCGCTCGAGCGTGCAATCGAAGATGGTTTCAACACGATGCTGGAGCCAGACAAGAACGTTTTCAGGATTCTGATCAAGCCGTAAATATTAGTTGCCTGTCTGTGCCAGACACGTACGCAAAACCGGGTCACAACCCACGGAGTCGGTTCGAAAAATATGCACTACCAGGACGAACGAACAAGCGGTTGCAGGGTCTCAGACTCGTGGACGTATCGAGGTCTTAAGACGATCGTTCTTGAGAACGAATTGGTGCGCGTTGTCGTGCTTGCAGACAAGGGCGCTGACATCTACTCCTTCGTCCACAAGCCGACCGATACTGAGTTCATGTGGCGCACCCCCTGGGGCGTTCGCAATCCCGCTCTTTCGGTTCCACCAACCGGCGATCCGGGCTCGGTCTGGCTCGATTTCTATGAAGGTGGCTGGCAGACCGCAGTGCCGCACGGCGGCTACCCGGACACGGTTGCCGGTGCTGAAATGGGGTTGCACGGCGACGTCAACACGATTCCCTGGGATGCGACGATAGTCGAGGACTCACCAGAAAAAATTTCAGTGCGGTTTGCCGCAAAGAGCGTCCGGACACCGTTTGCTATCGAGAAAACGCTAACGCTCGTTTCCGGCTCATCCATGCTCAGGCTCGACGAAACACTTACCAACGAAGGTGGCGAGCCGCAAGACGCTGTCTGGCTCGAACATATCGCCGTCGGCCCGCCGTTTCTCTCGGGTGATACTCGGCTGTACGTGCCGGATTCTCGGGTGCTGAGTCACCCTGAAAACATTGACCCGAACTCAAAATTGAAACCGGGACACGAAGGACCGTGGCCCATGGTCCCGTTGGCCGCCGGCGGTGAAACCGATTTCTCTCATATTCCACCACCAGAAGACCGTTCGTTGGACATGGCGTACATGACCGGGATGTCTGAAGGCTGGTACGCGCTGCACAACCCGGATACTGAGATTGGCTGGGCGGTCTCCTATCCGGTCGAGACCTTCAACTACCTCTGGTTCTGGCGGAACTTTGCTGGCGGATACGGATATCCGTGGTACGGACGCTGCTACAACCTCGGTCTCGAGCCGTGCACCAGCTTCCACAACGGCGGTCTCAAACAGTCACAGGCGAATGGCTCGGCGCTCAGCGTGCCGGCCGGAGACAGTGTGAGCGTGACCATACACGCCGGCGCGTTCACCGGTCAGACAGCTGTTAAACGGGTGACGCCGGACGGCGAAGTTCAGGTTTAGAATCACTGGCTGTCAGCGTCTATGACAGCGTGACGGAGTGCCCAGTTCTCGCCGACTCGTACGCAGCCATGATCACCTCGACGTGGTGAACCGCGTCTGTCGCATTGATCTCGGGCTTCGCGCCGGTGTCTATGCAGTCAAGAAATGCGCGAACGTCGGCAGCGGGATCAGGCGGCAGCAGCGATTGCCATGCCTGCTTCGCCATTTGGCCGGTGTCACGACGAGTCGATGCCCACATCATCATTGGGTCAAACGGATGCCTGTCCGGGTTGTCGAAGATCGTTTCCTGCGAGTAGACCTCAACCCGCGGCTCATCGTCACCGAACCTGAAATAGCCGTTCTCCCCGATTAGACTGACCTGCTGCACGCCGGACATCGGGTGACTGTGGACACCTATCCGACCCGCTGTAACCGTGGCCGGAGTGCCATCTTCAAGCGTTAACAACATCGCGCCGAAATCCTCGATGTCCAGTTCGGCGTGCTCTGCAAAAAAGTAGTTGGCAGTGATGGCCTGCACCTCACGGACTCGCTGCCCGGAAAGCCAGGTCACTAGTGACACCGGATAAACGCCCATGTCAAACAGTTCACGTTTCGCCTCGACGAACGTGAACTTGCCGTCGCTGCCGCGTTCTTGGCGCACATGACCATCCGGCAAGTCGCTCAGGTGACCCTTTGCCATCAGCATGTCGCAGTGGATTGCCAGACATCTACCCGTCTGTCCGGACTGGATCGCGCCGTGGGCTTTCTGCGCCCAGGACGAGTGCACTTGCGAGAACATCTGGGTTGTCGTTCCTGCCTGCAGGGCAGCCACTTCGATCTCGTTGGCCGCATCGACACTCGCCGCCAGCGGTTTGTCCATGTACACGTGCAGACCAGCTTCAAAACAACGACTGAGCACGCGGCTTCGTCGTTCGACGTCTGGACATGCACACGCGATATCGACACCGTCCAGTGCGAGTGCCTCATCAAGAGGCAGATACGGCAGGTCAAGTTCCGTTGCGAGAGCCCGGTTCAGCTTTTCACGGTACTCAGAAATGCCCGATTCATCGGCAATCGCTACCAACTCGCAGCGCGGATCGGCGACGA
>JAJCYX010000343.1 GCA_029262715.1 Chloroflexota bacterium | reverse complement strand
CATTGGCAGAACGCTGGCAGATGCGTTCAAAGACAAGTTCACCGTCTCCGGTCTCGATGTGACCGAGCCATCAGACGAAATCAGCGTGCCGACGACCGTTGCGGACGGCTCGGACTACGACGCAATCCTGCCAGCTTTCGCGGGCATCGACGCCGTAGTTCACCTCGCTGCAAACGCACCTGTCGAAACGCCCTGGCCAGATGTGCTCAAGAACAACATATCGGCTACGCACAATGTGTACGAAGCGGCTCGACAGAGCGGGGTGAAGCGACTCGTTTTCGCAAGCTCCAATCACGCCGTTGGTCTCTTCGAAGACGACGAGTTGTACCGAAACATATCGGCCGGGAACTACGATGGTCTGACGCCCGGTGAGTTCAAGCGGGTCGACAACACAGTTCAGGTCCGGCCCGACTCTGACTACGGCATCAGCAAGGTGTTCGGTGAGGCGACCGGCCGATACTACTCAGAACGGTTCGGGCTTGAGGTCGCGTGCCTTCGTATCGGCACTGTCAATCGCCACAACTCTCCGGTGCAATCTGTTCGCCAGATGGCCACATGGTTGAGCCATCGGGACCTCACACAATTGGTCGAACGCTCTCTCACGCAACCGCTAAAGTTTGAGATCTTCTACGGAGTCTCGAACAACACCTGGCGCTTCTGGGACATCGAACATGCAGCAAACACAATCGGATACGCACCGGTAGACAACGCTGAAGACTGGCGAGACAGGTTGGAGTCTTAGCGTTTTCAGCGCCAGAAACACAGGACCGAGTTCCGGATGAGCATTGATGACCCGATCGCCATCGCCGCTGACATTGGCGGGACGCACATGCGCGCAGCTCTCGTCACACAAAGCGGCAAACTGCTCGTTCGCGGCGCAATAGACACTCGACCTGACGACGGCATCGAAGTTGCGGCAACCCGGCTGGCTGATCTGGTCGATTCCCTTGACTCCAGGGATTCCGGGAAAGATCACGGGAGCCCAGTCGGATTCGGTATCTCGACCGCCGGCCCTCTCGATCCAGCGACCGGTATCTACAAGAACCCGCCAAACCTGCAAGCGTGGGACGAGATGTCGATGAAACCGACGCTAGAGCCGCGGTTCGGCGTTCCTGTTCACGTCGGTCATGACGCAACGCTCGCAGCGTTCGCCGAGACCCGGTTTGGACCTCATCAAGGTGCAAAGAACCTTCTTTACGTCACGATCAGCACAGGCGTCGGTGGCGGAATCATCGCGAACGGCGAGATGGTCACCGGCTCTGAGGGCCACGCGGGTGAAGTTGGGCACATCACGGTCATTCCCGGCGCCCAGACATGCAACGTCGGCTGCGATGGCTGCTTCGAAGGCAATGCTTCTGGCCCAGCGATCGCAAAAGCGGCACTCGCACGCATCGACGCAGGTGAAATCACGTCGATCTGGGAGGCGGCTGATCGGGATCGCGAGAAGGTCAGTTCGAAGCTAGTGTTCGAGGCCGCCAACAACGGAGATGCCGTAGCAGTGGCGCTCCGGGAGCATGCCCTCAAGGCCATCGGCATCGGACTCGGGAGCCTGCTGAACATATTCGACCCAGAAGCCCTGGTAGTTGGCGGTGGTGTGACGATGGGTCTCGTAGACAGATGGGACGACGTTGTCACTGAGGTCAAGAACTACTCACTCGCACACTTCCAGCAAGACCCCAGGCTTCACATCACGACGCTGGGCGATGATGTCAGCCTACTGGGAGCGGCCGGTCTGGCGTTTCGTCACGCAGGCTAGCCGGACACCGGGCTAGTCGTCGTCTTCGAACTGTCCCGGCGCTGCTTCGTAGTCCATCAATGACGCTAGCGGATCGTCATCTTCCTCGCGGAAGTTGTCCGCTGCGTGGAACGGCA
This sequence comes from Chloroflexota bacterium, assembly GCA_029262715.1. GTDB lineage: Bacteria > Chloroflexota > Dehalococcoidia > Lucifugimonadales > Lucifugimonadaceae > JAJCYX01. Next base: position 6,125 of record JAJCYX010000343.1, on the reverse strand, counting down.
CACCTTCCTCATCGACGTGACTCCAGCCTTCTCGATTCGCTGCGTCATAAGGGACGTTCTCGGCTGACGGCGTACCCATCGAAGTGCCAAACATCCCCTCGCTCGCCATCTCGGGCGTAACGGTCTGCACAAGCTTGTCTTCGTTTTCGATGTTCGCCAACGCATCGACCGCAGCCTTCGACACGCTCGGTTCCGGGCTTTCACCCGCAATGTGCAGTAGCTGCTTAGCAGATGGGCCTGCGATCTTTTCGGCGGCGGCAACCGCAGCGAGCTGCACCATCAGGTCCTGATCGTCCATAGGCTCTTCAAGATAGAACGCGTCTGGCTCGTCTCCGATCTCTCCAAGAGCGTTCACCGCTTCGAAGCGAACAGACGAATCGTCGTTCTCTAGTTCACTGGTAACGTGATCCAGCCAACGTGGGTCAGATGTCCTGGCCATCGCCACGAGAACGCTACGCCTGAACTCCGGTGCCTCGGACTCTTTGGCCCGATCGATGTAGCGGTTCACTCGGGTATCGCAGAACGCTCCGGCAGCTTCAAGTGACCTGCGCCACAGCTCAGAAGGCGTGTCGCCCTTTATCAAGATCGACTCCAGTGCCGAGAACATCCGCTCCCGTATCCGCTCACTGAACTTGCCCTCGGAAGCCAGGGCTACGAACGAGCCCATCGCTGTGGCTGCTGCAACGCGAACATCCAGGTCTTCATCATCCGTCAGTAGATCGAGAACGCGCGAAACGACGGTAGTGTCGCTGGTCTCGGCGAGCGCGTGGACTGCAACGGTCCGCACACGAGCGTCGTTGTGGCTCATTCCGGCCTTGAACACGCATTCGAACTCGACGCTGGAGTCTTCTTCAACGAGATCAGATAGCTTCGTCTGAAGGTCGAGCACCTCGTCATCGGTCCACCCAAGCCAGCTGCGACTCAGTGCATCTGAACTTGGGATTCCGGAGAGTTCAGACAGAGTCTCCTCTGTTGTCTCTTCGCCCGGCTTGAAATCGGTCAGGAATTGATCAACTGACATTACTGAACCTCAACTTCCAGCGGTCTCAACTTGCGTCTCCGCCTGATGCCAGTTCGACACCGCGACATCGCATCGCTGGTGTGCGAATAGAGCCGTAGACCCATTCTGACGTATCTGCGATCGCTTCGATGTTGTCCAGAACGGTGTACACATTGCCTGAGATCATGGTGTCCTTCACACGTCCAACGATCTCACCGTTTTTCACACGGTACCCGAGCGCCACGTTCGCCCGGAAATCCCCACCAAGCTCATTGCCCTGGCCAGCACCCAGCAATCCTTCGATGATAAGCCCGTCTTCCATCTCAGCCAACATCTGCGCATACGGAGTGTCGCCCGCTGCGATGTCGACCACCGAGATTCCTGGGTTTGGTGTGCTTGCAAGGCCTCGTTGAGCTGAGCCGGTAGATTTCCGTCCAGCCTGCCCTGCCGTCTGTAGATCAAACACCGGCTCGCCGATCACACCGTTCTCAATCAGGCCGATCTTCCGAGCGGGAATACCTTCGTCATCAACCGGTCGACTTCCACTTGCACCGGCAAGCAACGGGTTGTCATATACGCTGAGCCGACTATCCAGCGCCTTCTCTCCCTCTCTGCCGATGATCGGTGAGGAGCCTGTGACGACGTTCTTGCCGTTGAAGCCTGAGAGCAGCGGATCAAGCAGTGTTGCGGCAACTCCGCGCGGCGTGAAGAGAACGGGGACATCTCCTGATGGCGCACTCGCAAGCTCTTTCGAGTGTTCCAGCGCTTCCAGTACCTCTGCCAGCACGCGGTCCTCAACATCTTCACCGAACACGTTATGCGAAGAGTGGCTTGCCCACACGTTCAGCATGTCAGTTCCGCGAATTAGCTGCGCGCCGATGGCAGCGTAGTAACCGGAGTGTTTGACAGAACGCTCCACTCCAGCCGAGTTTTGCACAGACTCTTCAGCCATCGAGCGACCAAACCGGACATCACACAGCGCCTCGGGCCACTTTGCAAGCAGCGCATCAAGAAGCCGTTGGCCCTTCTTGATCAACGACTCATTGGTGATGTTCTCAACGGCGGAATCGTAAGTTGCGACATCTGGAATGTCGGCCTGAGCAGGAAATTCGAACTTTGCTTCCGAGCCAAATGGAGCTAGCGTCCCAACCCGGTCAACAAGTTCAGACTCTCGCTCGGGGTTCGTAGTAGATGAAAACCCAACGCGGCCGTTTGAAATGACGCGCAGCGCAACACCGGCCTGGTCTCTCCGCATCACCTCTTTCAGGTGATTGTTCTCGAACGAGATCGGATAGCTCTCAGAGCGAACCCGATAGACCTCGGCATTGCCGAACTTGTCTTTTGCCCTTTTAAGCAGATCGTCGGTCACGATATCTTCCAGTCTGGTGATAAGTATCTAAATTCTTCGCCCAAAACGCCCGGTACAGCCGGTCACAATCAGGCTCCGGAGATCAGGCAGTTCCTGATGCGGATGTGCGGGCTGCCGTTTGATACGGGTAACGGCATTTGGCCACCCTTGCCACAGCCACCACCCTGGTTCATATCAAGGTCGTTTCCGACCGCATCAAGATTTTCGAGCGTGTTGAACAGGTTTCCGGTGAGCATGACCGGTCGAACTGGCTCTTCGATCTTGCCGTTGCGGATCATGTAAGCCTCACCGGACGAGAAGGTGAACATCTCGTGCTGTGTCATACCGCCGTACCAGTTGGCGACATACACACCCTCGTCAACCCCTTCGAGAAGGTCTTCAAGCGTCGCCTCCCCCGGTTCGATGATCGTGTTGGTCATGCGAACGATGGGTGGGAAGTTGAACCCGATAGCACGAGCGTTGCCGGTTGGCTTCTCGTCCAGCATCGCCGCAGTCTCCCTGGAATGCAGCCTGCCAACAAGCTCTCCATCACGCACAAGTGGCGTCCTGACCGCTGGTGTTCCCTCGTCGTCGTATTTGTAGCTGCCGCGTAGTCCGGGAATAGCCGCACCATCGGTGAAGTTCAGGTGCTTACCACCGAACTTGCGTCCCATGTACATCAGCTCAAGCAGCTTCTCATTCTCGGAAACATTGTCAGCTTCCGAAAGATGCCCAAAGGCCTCATGCACAAACACACCTGCGAGCACCGGGTCGAGGATGACCGTTCTCTCACCGCCTGTCAGCGCCTTCGCAGAGAGCAGGCCAACCGCCCGCTTCGCAGCGTCGATGACCTGTTCATCCAGGCCCTGGACAAGGTTGTAGTCACCGAGCGACCCAAGGCTGAATCCCGCCTGCTGAACATCACCGCCTTCACGTGCCTGTGCTGAGATACGCGAGATGACGTGGTTGAACTCTTGCTCGATGTACGTGCCTTGCGAACTGCCGAAGGTTACTCTGCGCCTGTTATCGCCGTAGATGATGTCGGAGCTCTGGATGCCTTCGACCGACCACACAAGGTCGTTGTAGTGGTCCATCTGCCGCTTCTTCTCATCGAGCGGTACATCGGCGGCGCTGTTGACGACTACCGGAGGAACAATGTCGACTACCGGGTCCACGTCAGCGAGCTTCGTTCCTTCGCCTCCAACCAGCCGTGCCTGCTCAACCGCCCCGCCAACCTTCTCTTTCAGGTCGTCCAGGTCATTGAAGCTGGCAAATCCCCAGCCACCGTTGACGACGGCCCGCACATTCCCACCACGGCCGCTGGTCTGTGCAATATCCTCCAACTCCTTGCCCCTGTATGTCAGGCGTGTGGAATCGGTCTCCTCGATGCGGATCTCGCAGTAGTCAGCGCCGTGGCCCTTGAGTGCATCGTCAATCTGGTCTTGATAGGTCAATGCAGGTCCTTGTCTATCTTTTGTCTATCTAAACGGTCATCGCGAGCAAGCCGGCAGTGGATCAGTTTGAATTTGCCGATGAAAGCCTGAGTTGCACAATTTCGTCTATTGTGCCTTGAGTGGTTCTGCCAGTCCTATAAGAATTCCTTCTGGCCCGCGGATGTAGCAAAGCCGATACGAGTCCTCGTATTGAACCATTTCGCCGACGAGTTGCGCGCCATGCCTGCGGAGCCTGGTTAGCGTTTCGTCGATGTCGCCCACGGCAAACATAACGCGTAGGTAGCCTAGAGCGTTAACCGGGGCGTTTCGGTGATCAGCGACTATGGGCGGAGTGAGAAATCGAGAGATCTCGAGCCGGCTGTGCCCGTCGGGGGTGACCATCATGGCTATCTCGACTCGTTGGGCGCCCAGCCCGGTGACCCTGCCAGCCCATTCTCCCTCCACCGTGGCTCGCCCTTCCAGCTTCAAGCCAAGCTCGGCGAAAAAAGAAACGGCTTCATCGAGAGACTCCACAACGATGCCGACATTTTGCATTTGCAGTAGAGCAGGCTTTTTCGATTTGATCCAAGGACTCCTTTCCTCTGGGGCTGGGGCTTCCTGTTTGGCACGGTTGCATTATCCGTCGCCCGTCTCAGTTGGTATAGCCTGTCCGTCGTTTGCCACAGCGATCAGATTAGCAGCTTCTACGAGAACCGCTTCCGCGCTTAAATTCGGAGATCGTATTGAACCTGGTTGATGCCGACTCGACGCTTTAGATTCATACTGACCCACTACCGGTCATCGTGAGCAAGCCGACAGCGGAGAGTTCGGTGTGCCGGCGATATCTATCTGTTTCCAGACTACAACGAACTGCGCCAAATCGCTTGCAACTGGCTTAACCGATGAGCAGCACAGCAGATCAATTTGCGGAAAAACGGCGGCTAGCAGTGAATCGCCTGTGGACATCTGACGTAACTATCCGCACCATTTAGAGCCGGTTTCTTCTCACCGGGACGGCTTTTCGGGACCAGAATCGCTTCGAACGCATGACTTCAACCTTCCAACAGACCGTTGCCACGCTGCTTTCGCTAGCCGATTTCGAGCGCAAGGCGCGCGCAGACGAGTCTCCTGATTTCCACATTCGACGCACTTCGATGCTGCTCGAAGAACTCGGGAATCCCTATCTGAAGGTTCCCGCCATTCACGTCGCAGGGAGCAAGGGCAAAGGCAGCACATGCGCAATGATCACGGCTGGACTGGTTGCCAACGGTCTACGGACCGGAATGTTCATCTCACCGCACCTGCACAGGATGACGGAACGGTTCTCGGTCAACAACCAGCCAATCTCCGAAACTGAGTTCATTTCGCTATTCGAACGGATCTGGCCTATTGCCGAAAAGATCCGTGAGCGCGGCGATTCTGGCACGGTGAGCGTGTTCGAATTCCAGACGGCGATGGCCTTCCTGCACTTCGCAAATGTCAAAGCCGACGCCATGGTGATTGAAGTCGGACTTGGCGGAAGGCTCGACTCCACGAACGTATTGCAACCTGCGGTCTCTGTAATCACGCCTGTCGGGTTCGATCACGTTGCCGTTCTTGGCGACACACTCTCAAAGATCGCAGTTGAAAAGGCTGGAATCATCAAGCCCGGCGTTCCGGTTGTGGTTGCGCCGCAGCCACCCGAAGCCGCAGAGGTGATCCTTAAAACGGCGGACCGGCTCAATTCACCAGTAACGGAATCGACTTCGTTGTCGCTGGTAGAATCTGATCCAAACGGCCTCGGACCGCAGCTTCTCAAACTTCGTTCATCACAGAGCGATTATGACATTCGGTTGCCGCTCCTCGGAGAGCATCAGCTCGTGAACGCCTCAACCGCTATCGCTGCGCTCGAAGTATTTAGCAGTAACACGCACGTTTTAAGCGCCGATTCCATTGCGAACGGGATATCATTGGTTGAGTGGCCGGGACGAGTTCAAGTGATGGATGAAGGTCCACCGTTGCTGATCGTAGATGGCGCACACAACCACGACTCGGCAGTAGCGCTCAGATCCGCCGTTGATCGGCACATAGGACTGCCGGTTAGTCCAGTGCTAATCCTGGGAGCAACAGGTGGTCACGACCCACTGGCGGTTGCAAGAGCATTCTCAGATTTACAACCTCGGGTTATCGCTACACGCTCAAGACATCCCAAAGCCGTAGAGCCGTTCGATTTTGCTACGGCGCTGAAGCAAGATAAAATCGCTGTGTTAGCTGTTACTGAATCGACACACGATGCCCTGGAGATAGCACGCCGGACCGCTGATGCGGACACGGTTATCATCGCCGCAGGTTCTCTTTTTGTCGC
>JAJCYX010000342.1 GCA_029262715.1 Chloroflexota bacterium | reverse complement strand
CCAATTTGGCCCTCATCCGCTCCCTGCCGCATACTTGCCACATGGCGTCCAAGCGGAAAAAACCACCAGTTTCCAGCGAACAACTCACTCGCGACAACGGCGACGTGCTACGTCACTTCCTGCCCGCTGTTAGTCAATGGTTTTCCAGCGAAATCGGCAACCCTTCGCCGCCGCAGGTTCAGGCGTGGCCGCACATCGCTGACGGCGAAAACGTCCTCATCCACGCCCCAACCGGCTCCGGAAAAACGCTCGCAGCATTCCTGTCAGCCATCAACCGTCTCTTCTCAACCACCAACTCCGAAAAGCGCAACACCGGCGTCGAAACCCTCTACATCTCGCCACTCAAAGCGCTCAACAACGACATCGAACGCAATCTGCGACAACCGCTAAACGGCATCCGTGAAGTCGCAGCCGCCGGTGGCGAAGAATTCCCGGAGATCACCGCTGAAGTCCGCACCGGCGACACTCCCCAGTCTGCACGTGCTCGAATGGTTCGCCGCCCACCGCACATCCTGATCACTACGCCAGAATCGCTCTACCTCATCCTCACCTCACCACTGGCGCGCAACATGCTGCGAGAGGTCAAGACCGTTATCGTCGATGAAATTCACTCGGTCTCTGGCACCAAGCGCGGTGTCCATCTTTCGCTCAGTCTCGAACGGCTGGAGCAACTTTCGCCCGGTTTCCAGCGCATCGGCCTGTCCGCAACACAAAAGCCGCTCGAAGAGGTCGCTCGCTTCCTTGGTGGTCAGCATGTAACCGAGACTCCCGACGGCCTCGGTGTAGAACCACGCGCTGTCACCATTGTCGATGCCCAGTTCGAGAAAAAGCTTGAGGTCGATGTGATTGGTATGCCGGACCGGGACATCGGTGAAAGCGTTGCATCGGTCTGGCCGCACATCATCCCGTCCGTCCTGAAAGACATCGACGCCAACCGCACAACGCTCGTCTTCGCAAACTCCCGGCGGCAGGCGGAGCAGACCACCGAGCGCCTGAACGAGCAGGTGAGAGCAGAGCTCGATCCGTCCGTATTCCCGCCAGAACCAGAAGACCCCGAACCAGAGACCGACATCGAAGGGCCGTTCTATGCCCACCACGGCTCCATCGCCGACGATACGCGCCACATGCTGGACGAGGCGCTGAAGGCCGGTGAACTGTCTGCCCTCGTCGGCACAAGCTCACTGGAACTAGGCATAGACATCGGCACCGTCGATCTCGTCGTGCAGTTGCAATCACCAAAAACCGTCACGCAGGGGCTCCAGCGCGTCGGCCGCTCAGGCCACAGAGTTGGTGAGACCAGCCGCTACCGTATCTACGCAACGCACGAAGAAGATCTACTCGAGTCTGCAGTGATCGCCCGCGGCATGGCGAACGGCGAAGTTGAAGAGGTCTACACGCCGCAAAACGCGCTCGATGTTCTCTCGCAGCAGGTGATTGCAGCAGTCGCCTCGGACGACTGGAGTGTCGATGATCTTTTCCGGGTGTTCAGGGGCGCGTATCCGTATCACAGGCTCGAACGATCCAGCTTCGACGCCGTTCTGAAACTCGTATCCGGCAAGTACCCGCGTCACATATTCAACTCGCTGCGAGCGCGGGTGAACTGGGACGAGGCGGGCGGAATGCTGCGCCCACTACCCGGCACTCGAATGCACGCCGTGGACAACGGAGGTGCAATAGTCGACCGGGGCGCGTTCCCGGTCTACCTGCCGGACCGCAAGACCCGCATCGGTGAGCTGGATGAAGAGTTCGTGTATGAATCGAAGCCCGGCGATGTGTTCGTGCTTGGTAGCCAGGTGTGGCGAGCAGCGGAGATCGACGACAACCGTGTGGTGGTCGAACCTGCGCCGGGCGCCGCGCCACGCATGCCATTCTGGAGAGGAGAATTCCCGTGGCGACCGCTTCAACTCTCACGCAGGCTGGCGCAGTTCAAAGCCGAGGTCGCTCTGCGACTTGAACCGTTTGTGGACGAAGAGTCGGACCCGCCCGAGGTTCGAGACTGGTTGCAAAACGAGTACTTCTGCGACGAACCGGCGGCTCGCCAGATCATCAACTACATCAGGCGACAGATGCGCAGCACCGGAGGCGTCGCCACAGACAGATTGCTGCTGGTCGAGACATACAGCGACTCTGTAGGTGACAGGCGCGTGGTCGTTCACTCGTCGTTCGGCGGTAAAGTCAACGGCCCGTGGTCCGTTGCGCTTTCGTCGGTCATCAAGGAGCGCACAGGTGTGGAGCCGGAGGTCGAGGTCAACGACGACGGCATCATGTTCCGGCTTCCGGGTGCTGACGACGACTTCCCCGAAGATCTACTCACCGCACTATCGCCTGACCAGACCCGAGAACGCGTGCTGGCCGGTCTCACAGACTCGGCACTGTTCGGCGCTCTGTTCAGGCAGAACGCGCAGAGGGCGCTGCTTCTGCCGGGCATGAAACGAGGCCAGCGCACACCGTTCTGGCTGCAACGGCTCCGTTCCAAGGACCTGCTTGCAGTCTCCCGTACCTTCCCCGACTTCCCGGTGATGCTTGAGACGTTTAGAGACTGCCTCGAAGACGCAATGGACCTGCCTGGCCTGCTGCACGTCGTCGAATCTCTCAACAGCGGCGAGATCGAGGTCAATCTCCACAGCTCTGCCGCCCCAAGCCCGGTCGCCCGTGCCCTCAGCTTCGCGCTTGAAGCCTGGTACATGTACCAGTGGGACGCTCCAAAGGCCGAGCGATCTATCCAGCAACTCGGCCTCGACCGCACCCAGCTTGCTGCGCTCATGCGCGATCCGTCGTTCGCAGGAACGCTCAAACCAGAAGCGCTGGACGAGGTTGCGGGTCAGGTCGCCCATACCGTTGCTGGTCGCAGGGCCAGATCGGCCACGGAATTGGCGCAACTGCTCGAGGATCTCGGTGACCTCACGCTTGAAGAGATCGACACTCGTGCAGACGGCGATCATGTCGATTGGCTGTCTCGTCTCGAGGCGGAAGGTCGAGCGGAACGTACTCAACTGCCAGTTGGTGAGGTCTGGACCTCACCGCAGTACGCCGCCGAGTATCAGGCTGTGGCGAATGTCAGCGCAGAACCCGGACCAGCCGACCGTGAGGCTCTGCGCAATGTGCTTCGCCGCCTGCTTGGCCGAAGTAGCGCAATGACCGAGGCTGAGATCTGCGACCGTTACGGCGTTCCCGCCATGCTACTGACCGAAGAGCTTGAGGCGATGGCAGCCGACGATGAGCTTGCATGGGGTTACTTCACTGCCGAGGCTGGAAAACGAGAATGGGCGGTAAGGCAGAACCTCGAGCGAATCCAGGCACGCACGCTTTCGATCTTGCGTTCCGAGATTAGACCGGCGTCTCCGCTCCGTTACCAGGCTGAACTGCTCCACCTGCAACGACTCTCACCAGATCGTAGACTCAGCGGCGCAGATGGCCTGAAGAAGGTGCTGCAAGAGATGCGAGGAGTTGCGCTGGCACCGAACGAATGGACCTCCCGCACTCTGCCTTCACGCCTGACCGGATTCACCACTGGTCTGCTGGACCAGTTGCTGCACAGCGGCGAGTTCGTTCCGATACTCGTCTCGTCAATTGACGAAAGCCACGAACGGATCAGCTTTTTGCCGCGAGCTCAGGGCAGAACCTATCTGGCTGAATCCGTAGTTGAAAGAGCCACACCTTCAGCCGAAAACCTCGACCCGACCACATCCCGGGTAGCGAGCTTCATTAGAGACGAAGGCAACGTCACCTCTGCCGACCTGCGATCAGCATTCTCCGATCTGCGGCTAAGCCAGTTGAAGTCATCACTCTCGGCTCTACTCAAGGACGGGCAGATTACAACCGACTCCTGGATAGCGTTCCTCGCCGCGCTCCAACACGACCCGGCAACCGAACAGTCGGTGCCGGAAACGGCGCACGCACCGGCAGGCATATCACGCTCGACAGTTCGGAATCGCACGGTAACCCGCAGGCAGGCGGGGCGGCGCATGAGAGAGTTGACGTCCAGTCTCCCCGAGGACGCTCACTGGTTTCCGGCAGGTCGGTATTCGGTGATGGGCGATGTGCCAGACGCAACAGCGCTCGCCAATTCGAGGGCCGAAGCGCTGCTCAATCGGAATGGCGTTGTCAGCAGGCATGTCATTGCACTTGAAGGAAACGGCTGGGACTGGGGCCCGATCGTCAACTCGCTGTCGCTAATGGAACTGCGGGGCGACGTGCGGCGCGGGTATTTTGTGCTCGGCCTGCCCGGCATCCAGTTCGCCATGCCGGAGACGGTTGAACGACTGCGATCAGGTCACAGGGGCGGCAAAGACAGCTTCACCGTGGTGTCGACGGCAGACCTTGCGTACGTGCTCGACCAGTCATTGATCGACGCTGCGGATCTCGATGCACGGCTTCTTTCCGGCATGTCCCGTATTGCATCGAATCACGTCGTGTTCAATGGAGAGTTTCCGGTGCTGCGCTCGGAGGCAAACGGTGAGCGCCTGATGCCGGCGGAGACAGCATCTACGCAGTCCGTGGCGGCAGCGGTCAGGGCGATTCGAGACCATCTTGTTCCTGCGAGCGGATCATACGGAAACCGCATTAGCGTCCACACATGGGCAGGAGACGAGATCATTGGCTCCGCGGGAGAGAGCGTCTTAGAAGGAGCGGGATTCAGACGAGACTACCCGGCAATGGCCTTCGACGCAGTCCAGTCCAGGGCGTTGAGCAACCGGTAGCAGTGGTGCAGGGAGCCAGAGATCGTCAAGTCACTGCTTAGCAGTCACCCATTCTCCCTCCCAAACTGGGAGGGCGTTAGAGGGAGGGGTGGTTGCTGACAGAGAGAACCGCTCTCTCCTTCAAAACGAAACGACCCTCACCCTGGCCCTCTCCCGGATCGGGAGAGGGGATTTGTCATTCTGAACTTGATTCAGAATCTCTCGAGTGACCGTGCTGACTCGCTCAGATCTCTCCGCTGCGGTCTGGATGACACAAAACGTCGTACGCGGCAAAACCCGGCTAGCCGGGTCGCTGCTTAGGCTGCTTCTGATTGACTGCCTTCGCCTGCGAGCACTACAGGCATATCAACCTCAGCGATCGTGCCCTTGCCCGAGCTGCTCTGCATCGTCAGATCACCACCGTGCAGACGTACAAGACCGCGCGCCAGCACCAGGCCGAGTCCCGAGCCTGCCTCAGTCTCATCGTTCTCGCTGCGGTGAGAAGGCTGGTCCGGATCGAACGGCTCGAACACCTTTGCAAGCTGGCTCTCGCTCATCCCGCGACCCTGGTCAACAACACGAACCCTCAGGCGATTGCCCTCGGACCACATCTCCAGGTCAACAGGCAGACCGTCAGTCGAATATCGAGAAGCGTTAGACACAAGCACAGCAACAATCTGCGACACGCGAGTTCGGTCTGCCCAGATAGTCACCTTGCCGGGCGGCAACGTGCAACGCAACGTCTGGTTGCGAACAGCCAGCGCAGGCTCCAACTGATCCGTAATCTCGGCAGCCAGTGCCGAAAGCTCAAATTCGGTTCGCTCAAGGCCAATGCTGCCGGAGCGAATCCTTGCGAAATCTACAAAATCGTTCAGTAACCTCAGCAGTCGGCGGCCGGAACGGTTCGCCTTGTCGACGCGCGTCAGTTGATCGTCCGTCAGATTGCCTGGCTTATTCTGACGCACCAGGTCAAGGTAAGTCATCACGGTAGCCAGCGGACCCTTCAGGTCATGCGCCATCCTGCGAAGAAGCTGATCTTCCGATGAGCTATCGT
>JAJCYX010000341.1 GCA_029262715.1 Chloroflexota bacterium | reverse complement strand
AATCTGAAGGTCTGGATGGAGATGTCTATCGAGCGCTCGATGCAGTGCGGTATCGAGCGTGACGCTGAGTTTTTCGGCTCACGTGAGCAGGCGAAGAGAGAGTACCTGCGCCGGTTCATGCCTGCCCATGAGTTCCATCTTGAACGAGACAAGCCCGCTGAACAGGCAGATTTCGTGTTTCAGGTTGAATAGTGCAGGTATCAGCACCTGCTTTGTACACAACCTGCTCCTGTATCCTCATCGAACGTAATCCGATCCGAGCTACCCGCTCTCTGGACCCAAACCGCCATGCCCAACCTTGACCCAATAGAACTCGAACGCATTGTCGACGCTGCACTTACTGAGGACCTCTCAGGTGGCGATGTCACGACAGATAGCCTCATCCCTGCGCACATCGAAGCATCGGCCAGCTTCATCCCGCGCACCCATGGAGTCATCGCCGGGCTGGACGTCGCAAAGGCGGTCTTCGCACGAGTTGATAAATCAGTCCGCTTCACACCTCGCCTCATTGATGGAGACGTGGTCGAAGGGGGCGAAACGGTCGCTATGGTCACAGGCAGCCTCGCCTCAATCCTTCGAGCGGAGCGTGTCGCGCTCAACTTCATGCAACGCATGAGCGGCATCGCATCGATGACTGCGGAGTTCGTTGCGGAGGTCGAAGGAACCGACACCGTGATAGTCGACACGCGTAAGACCGCTCCCGGCATGCGCGCACTGGACAAAGCCGCCGTAGTCGCAGGTCGAGGCAGAAACCACAGGCGCAATCTGTCAGACGGAGTGCTCATCAAGGACAATCACATCGCCGCGTTGCAGGCAGAAGGACTTGGCCTACAGCAGATCATTCGCAGAGCGCGAGCACAGGCGCCGCACACAGTGAAGATCGAGGTGGAGGTCGAGTCATTGGACGAAATCCCGGCTGCTCTGGACGGCGGCGCAGACATCATCATGCTCGACAATATGAGCATCGCGGAGATGCGCGCAGGCGTTGAAATGTGTCGTGACAAATGCCTGACCGAGGCTTCAGGGAACGTTTCCCTTGAATCGGTGCGGGAGATCGCAGAGACCGGGGTGGACATGATCTCAGTTGGAGCGTTGACACACTCGGTCATCGCCATGGACATCGGTCTGGACTTTGACGAGTTGGAGCAATAGCTGACCTCGATTTAGACCAATACTCTGGCGGTCGCATCTAAGTTGGGCACAGCAAGTCGTGCGTGATCCAAAACAAGCTCCCACTCGAACTACTGGCTGAATGTTCTCACTCAAGTCATCCCGAAAAAGATCGCTCTTTGCGGTTCTCTCAGTAGTCGCTCTGATCGGCGTCGCCTGCTCGTCGAGCACCAGTTCCCCGGAAGAACCGACAACACAGCCCGGATCTCAAGACTCTGAGACAGCAACGGCATCACCTGCAGAGGGCGGAACCTCCGTATCTCCGAACTCGACCGCGCCGATATCGCCTCTTGCTGGCACATCGCCGTCACTTCCCGCGTCCAACCGCATCGCCATCACATCGGCAGACGGATCGATCTACACCATCGACCCGGACGGAACAGACAGACAGTGGGTCACAGTCGACAACCCCGGATTACCGGGCGCAGCGTTCGCCGCCTTTTACGCCTGGCCTGCGTGGTCACCGGACGGCCGGCACCTGCTAATCAGCGCATTCACCCCGGATATTGCGGGTGGGTTCGAAACGTCACTGCTGCGAACCTCTGCAACCCGGCCCGAAGCCAATCCGGAACTGCTGTACCGTGACGTACCCGGCACTACCGGCATCGGCGGCGTTCCCCACTTCCCCATCTGGCATCCAGACGGAGGTTCGGTTGCGCTCATAGCAAATGTCGGCAACGGCCTGTCGACGTTTCTAATAGACGTCGAGGACGGTCTAGGACCAGTGGTCTCGAACGGCGCGCCTGTCTACCTCGATTGGTCGGCTGACGGGTCGCACTTGCTGGTACACACCTCGGAACGGCTGGTTCTGCACGAGTTCGGACCTGACGGTAAGCGCACCGGATTTGAGCAGATCGGCATCGGCTCAGTCTCTTATCGTGTGCCGCAGTTCGCCCCGAATTCGGACGACTTCGCATACATCGACCTCTCAGATGGCCTGCGCAGCCTGCTGGTGAGCGCACCGTCAGAGACTTCACCGAAGCAGGTTCGCCTCGCCCGTGCAAACAACTCGTTCGCATGGTCACCAAATGGGGACAGACTGGCGTTCGCGGATGGCAATCGGGCCGGTTTCTACGAGTCACTGCGCATCATCGACCCTGACGGAGATACGAACACAGACGTGCTGGTCAACTCGCCAATTCTCGCTTTCTGGTGGTCGCCAGACGGCAGGAGCATCCTGCTCGTGATGCCGGGTGGTGAGCCGGAAAACGTGGCACTTGCCGTTGTCGATAGCGCCTCGGGTGATGTCAATTTCCTCGGTCTCACCGAGCCATCCTCAGAGATGGGATTCGTAATCAGCTTCTTCGACCAGTACGCCGCTGACCTGCGTCTATGGTCACCAGACTCAACTCGTTTCATCTTCAGCGGGATACTCAGGGACGGTCTAGCGGACGAATTTCCCGGTACGCAGGTACAGCTTGGCAACCTCGATTCCAGCATCTGGGTGATCGATCCATCTGGCGGTGATCGACCAATCTCCCTCGGTGCGGGTGGGTTCGGCACCTGGTCGCCGGACTAGATTCTGCGGATTAGAAGCGAATGGCGCTGGTCAGGCGTAGCATTCCTCTTCTATGTCATCTGACCACTCGCCAACTAGCCGTAAAGCCGCGCCAAAATTCCAGATCAGATCGCTCATCTGGTCCGTCTATGCACCATCATTTCTGCTGACCTTCGGACAGGGTTTGCTGGTACCGGTTCTTCCTATCTTCGCCGACAGCGAATTCGGATCATCGGCTTTTCTCATCGCATTCCTGATCACTGCGAGACCCCTGGGCACGATGATCTTCGATGTCCCGGCGGGGATACTCGTCAGCATGTTCGGCCTCCGCCGCATCATGATGGCAGGTGTCGCGCTGTTCGCGCTGGCATCGATCATCGGCGGTCTCAGTCCAAACATGGAAACGCTGTTTGCCGCGCGGCTCATGGCCGGCATCAGCTTCGCCCTCTGGAGCATCTCACGACACGTCTACATTGCCCAGACTGTTCCGGTCGCCAACCGCGGCAAAGCTCTTTCGATGTTCGGAGGCATCAGCCGCGTTGCCGGTATCGCGGGGTTCTTCCTCGGCGGAATACTGTTCGACTTCGTAGATGTTCGTTCGCCGTTCTTCGCCCAGGCTGCGGTGGCCGTAGTAACCGGATCAATGGTGCTGTTCACATTCAAAGGCACTATGGAAACGGCGGCCCGCACAGCCAGTCACAACATCCTCCCTGTGCTCGGCAACACACTGAGAGACAACCGTGGGGTGTTCGCAACAGCAGGTCTTGCATCAATCATGCTGCAGTTCCTGCGAGCGGCGCGCGAGTTGATTCTGCCGTTGTCCGTGGTTGCGCTGGGACTGGGAGGGACCGAATCGAGCATCCTGTTCGGCGTGATGTCAGTCATCGACTCTGTGATGTTCCCACTCGTGGGTTACGTAATGGACCGCTGGGGTCGAAAGTACACGGGCGTCCCCGCATTCCTGATACTTGCAGCAGGTTTCGCGCTCGTCCCGGTGGCAGACAACTTTGGGTTACTGATGGTCGTCGGTGTGCTGGTCGGGCTGGGAAACGGTCTATCCAGCGGACTTGTGCTGACTATGGGCGTGGACTTTGCACCAAAGAACAATCCGGGAGAATTCCTTGGCGTCTGGCGTCTCATTTCAGATTCGGGCGGGGCGTCAGGCCCGGTTGCAATAGGTGGAGTTGCGTCTATCTTTGCACTGGGCACCGCATCGGTTTTAACCGCTGGTCTTGGCGGGATAGGCGCGTTCATACTGCTATTTTTCGTTCGAGAAACGCTTGTGAAGGACGAAGAAGCTGAACCTCCGCCAGTAGCCGAGCCTTAATTCAGGGCTAGCCGCGTGTTGCGTTCACAAACTCGTGCAGATCACGCAGGCACATCGCGTCGTCCTCAGGAGCACGGCCGTCCACCCAGTCCTTGCTTTCTCCTGAAAGTCCCTCAACAGCGCCTGCTGCAACCATCTGCTTCACCCATTCGTACCCCTGCTCCACCGTGGGAAGCAGGTCCTCGCCGGTCATCAAACCCAGTTGCGCCGCCAGACCGTAACCGCCCCAATTCGAGGTACTTGCGATGATCAATTTCGTGGTTGTCGTGACACACGGGTTGTCCGGCAGCTTCGGCGTTCCAAGTATCACCTCTCGCAGATTACCCATTCCAATCTCATTGCCACCGTCACCGATGCCAACCGAGTGCGGGTGCTGGTCGAACAGGTGATCGATCTTGGCGTTGAACTTCGAGATGTCCTCACCTTTCCAGTTGCGATAAGTGCCATCGCCAACAAGCCCAGCTCGCTCTATCGAAATCAGCTGTGAAGGCTTGTGCCTGGCCGTGATCTCATGAGCGAATTGAGAAGACTCGAAGTGCGTCGAAACCGGGTATTCGATCACCTCGGCGTCGCCAACAACAGACTTAACGACATCAAGAGACCAGCTATCAGTTACATACGCAACATCGTGCCCTAGCTTCGTCAGCGCCTGCCCTATGGCAACGGCTCCGGGTGGTCCGTCAGTCTCGGACGCATCTGCGTAAGCGATGTAGAAACCTGTGACGATCAGCACCTTGCCCGGTCGCTCAAGCACCTGTTCGGCAGCCTGCTCAATGAAGTTGGCAGGAAGGTGCTCTCGCAGTGCAGAGATGCCGCGTGTGTCGTCCTGGAGGATGATGTCTTCAATGGATTGATGTTGCATGGTCTGCAAATAATAGCGCGAACGGCTGGTTTAGCGCAGGGGGCGCATTAGCCGACGTGCCGAATAGAGCCGCCACGCACGAACGGCACGCCGTGCCTACTCACAATCACTTTTAGTTAAAAGGTGATCTGTTGTGAGGCGAACGGTGTTTTCAAAGAAGATCGTGCTACCTGCGGCCGTACTCGTCACGGCGGCTATTGTTGTGACGCTGTTGCCTCGCGCTTCAGGTAAAATCGTAGAGCCTGCCGCAACGGCTCAAGCATCACCAACTGCGATTTCGACCGGGCAGATAGTAGCTGTGCCGACTTCAGACGAGCCAGCGCTTCCTCCCAACGAAACGCCTCTCCCAGTTGCAACGGCCACGCCGGTACACACCGAGAACCAGTGCTTGCTGCCTGATCCCCTTATCAAGCCAGCCAACAACAGGCCGCTCATCGAAGCTGAAGCGGGCACCATTGTCTCGCTCGATGCAGAGATGCTGTTCGACGTACCGGATGCCGTTGTTGCCCACAACTGGACGCAGGTCTTCGCTGAACAGGACTCTCTCGACTACACGACGCGCACCACCATCCGCATTTCAAACGCCA
>JAJCYX010000340.1 GCA_029262715.1 Chloroflexota bacterium | reverse complement strand
TGGCTGAGGTGAATCCGATGATGGGGCATCGTGGCGTTCGCCTGGGTATCTCCCTGCCGGGTCTGTACAACATGCAGGTTGACGCTATTCAGGAGGCGAGGGCGGAGGTTCCTGCCGATGTGAGGTTGATGATTCCGCAGGTGATCAGCCAGCGCGAGGCGATAGTGGTCAAGGAGCACATTGACCATGCAGGGCTGAAGGTGGGTGTGATGTTGGAGACGGTGAGGGCGTGCATGCGGGCGGACAGGCTTGCTGAGCACACCGATTTCTTCTCGTTCGGCACGAATGACCTGACGCAGGCTGTGTTCTCGTTCAGCCGCGAGGATGCTGAGAAGAAGTTCCTGAACACCTATCTTGAGCAGGGGCTACTACAGGACAACCCGTTTACGATCCTGGATGAGATGGGCGTTGCCCGTGTGATGGATATGGCGATCAGGTGGGGCCGAGAGGTTAAGCCTGATCTTGGCATTGGCATCTGCGGAGAGCACGGCGGCAACCCGGAGTCGATAGCGATTGCTCACAGGCTCGGTGTTTCGTATGTCAGCTGCTCGCCCTACCGGATCCCGGTAGCCAGAATCGCTGCAGCGCATGCCGCACTGGCACAAGGTTAGGTGGCTTAGCGAGTTGGGATGGTCATTTTGAATTTGATTGGCTCTGTTGAGATATTCAAGTGATAGTGACGCCATCGCCCCTTCACGACGAAACGACCCTCACCCTGACCCGCGCCCAGAGGGCACCCGAATCTGGAAGAGGGGGATTACTCGTCATTCTGAACTTGATTCAGAGTCTCCCGGGTGACCGCGTGCCTGGGTCAGATCCCTCCGCTGCGGTCGGGATGACAATTCGCGGTTACTCAATCCCGACCGAAAAACGCCGCACGCGGCACAACGCAGCTCGCTGCTGTTCATACAGTCGAAGCCAGCGCAATTGCTGTTACTACTAGCACCGCTGAAGCAAGCTTCGTTGCCAGATCTCGGCCCGTCAGTTTCTCAAAAATGTAGCTCGGAGCTAGCCGAGAGCCGATATAGCTGAGGCTGAACACGAAAATTGGCCTTGAGCCCGACACCGCTGCGACAAGCCCAACGGGGCCGCGTCCAATGGCCGTCGTAATGAGCAGATGGCCTGCAAACGGCATCGCTCCTTCGGAAAGCAAAAGCCACGGTGCTTGTCGAGGTTTGGACAGGAATATGCGAAGGCCTAAGAGCGATGAGCGGCGGGCGAAAATCGTCCACATCACGATGAACAGCCCAATGCCTCGAAAACCGACTATCTGCTGTGTTGCAAGATCGTCAGTGATCGACTTTGTGAGCAGCTGGGATCCGGCCATAAGCAAGGCGCTTATCAGTAGGACGAGATAGACGGGTCTGAAACCGTACGAACCGGTGGTACCGCTGGTGCCGAGCGATGCCAGCATGCCGCCACTGACGGCCAGCACGACTGCGAGCCACTGGTATCCGCTGAGGCTTTCTCCGAATATGGGCCACGCTAGGAGTGCGACGAATATCGGACTGGTCTGCATCGCGGGGATGACACGTGAAGGGTCTTCTCGCTTCAGCATCCAGAACATGAACGTGAGGCCGATGCCCTGCATGACGCCGATTCCGAGCGCTGAGACTACGGTAAGCGCCGTTAGCCCTTCACCGGGGGCTGTGAGCAGGACTATTGTGCCGATAGCGCCCTGGCTGGCTCCAACGAATAGGTTGAAGCTGGGCAACGGAATGCGGAACTCAGAAAGTATCCGTTTATCGATGAGCGTGACAACCGCAAAGAGCATTGGGCTGAGCAGCGCCGGCAGTATCCAGTCGTTCAAAGGCGTTCAGTGTGTTGCCGGGTTCGGGTAGCGGTATGGAGCCAGATCATACATGTCCGGAAGGGTGTCGCTAGCGGCGTTAGCGCCGAACCCGGCAATCTCCGCATTAGCCCATGACCGTGTACTGTCCCTCCATCACCTCATGAACATCGACAATGGAAATTCTAAGCTCGTTACTGCCAAGCTAGAGACCGGACTTGTGAGTGACGAGCAGGACCGGATCATCCGACAGAACGACCCCGAAAAATCGCCAGGGCCGCGGATGCTTGTCTATGGCTTCGAGTCGGGGAACGTTTTCCGTACGAGATCAGATGTTGTCCGGGACACTGTTGCGCAGCTTGTTGAGCTTGTTGCTTCAGAACCGACGCTATATAACCGGAGCAGCGAGCCAATCCACAGAGATGAATACGTCAGGCTTCTGGCATCTGCATCGCCGATCGAGCGACACACTTCGGGTGTGATGTTCCTGTTCCCAGCAGAGTACGAGTACTCACATGGCGTCGAATTGATCTGTTCTGGAACGCCAGAAGGAGATCGCAAGATCGACGATCTACGGGTCGACGGATTGCCAGATGGTCTTATCGAACTGGGCTTCTCTGCAGTTGAGGAATTCTGGAAGCCGTGGTGTTTTGCGATGCACGAAAACCGAATCGCTTCTGTCGGGTTCACCGCACGACTTGGTGACCATGGAGCGGAGTCGGGAATCGTTACTGTCCCTGATCTTCGAGGCCGCGGATTTGCTGCGGCTGCGGTATCGGGATGGGCGAGACATCCTGACCTGCAAAACCGAATGCGTTTCTACAGCACCAGCAACTCAAACACCTCCTCCCAGAGAGTCGCTGAACGCCTTGGGCTGAGTTTCATCGGTACAAGCTTCGTGATTTTCTAGCGAATAGGTGCCGAGCAGGCGGCGTAGACTCTGGTGCCATGACATACACCGTCATCGTCCGTGACAACCGTACCGGTCAGCTGGGAATCGGTATCGCAACGTATTCGCTTGCCGTTGGGGCCTCGTGCCCTTTTGTGCGGCCTGGAGTTGGAGCGGTCTCTTCACAGGCCGCCACATACCCCGCGCACGGCCCAGCCCTGCTGGAGATGATCGCGAGCAGCACCGGCCTTCCCGAAGCATTCGCCCAGCTTGCTGACGCAGATGAGCAGTTTGAGTATCGTCAGGTCGGAGTCGTGACCGCCGACGGCACACCTCACGTGCACACAGGTTCTGCCACTCGTGATTGGGCGGGTTCACTGATCGGAAATGGCTGGCTTGTGATGGGTAATGTGCTGGACGGCGATCATGTTGCATCGCAGATGGCTGCTGCACTGAAGTCTGGAGTTGATGAACCTTTAGCGCAACGGATGTTGCTCGCTCTTGAGGCAGGTCGTGACACCGGGGGTCAGCGAGGGCTGGGCGGACGGCATCTTCCTGAACGGTCAGCGGTGCTTACGGTATACGGTGAGCAGCCGTTTGCCGACATCGATCTTCGTGTTGACGATCACCCGGACGCTGTGACCGAATTGCGGCGAGTGCACGACCGCTTCATGCGCGCAGACGGCTACTACCGAAGCCGTGCAGCCAGCCCGAGTTCAACACCGCCACAGGACAAGTGGATGGCCGAAAACGGCATTGAGTAACGGGCGACGGTGGCGTGCCGCGTTCTTTGATTACGCGCGCTCCCGCATCGCTTGGATCAGTTTGCTGTGGACGCTGGGCCATGCGACGACGATTACCGGATACGTCTCGTCCGACAGCCAGTCGAGTGGCTCGCCATGCGCGTCGCTGACGATCACTCCAAGCTCCTGCGCTATCAGCGCTCCGGCTGCCACGTGAACAGTGTCGGCTCCAGCTGGCAGGTGAACGGGGTCTACAGTGTGGAATACCACGCCTGACATACCGCCTGTGGCGACGAGCGCCAGTGGGTATGCGGCAGATGCAAAGGTGTTGACGTAGCTGACCGATCCGGGCCACGAAATCTGCGAAACGCCGTCGGGCTCGGTACCAAACAGCCGTGACCACTTTTCGCCACCGCCCGTTTCAAGCCCCACAATGGACTCGTTTAGTGGCAGTCCGGGGTCTCGTCCTTCGAACGGCTTGCCGTTCAACGTAACTCCACGGCCGGCGGTCGCTGCGAGCACCTGGCCTGAGTGCGGAAGCGTTATCACTCCCACTGACAGCCGGTTGCGCTGCCTGAGAGCGATGTTTACTCCCCAGTGAGGCATGCCCGCCCGAAACGGAACCGTGCCGCAAAGAGGGTCAATTAGCCAAACGGAATCGCTGGAACTATCTCCGGATGTGCTTTCTTCTGAGATCAAAGCGGCGTCAACATCCGAGCTGTTCAGTGATTCAACAGTCGCTTTATCTGCGGCAATATCCGCCTCAGTCACCAATGCTCCAGGCGATTTCATCCAGGTCTTCAGTACCGCTCCAGCGCCCTGACGGTTGCGCTTAAAGTTCGCTTGAAGTGAATTAGTCGCCGCCTTAGCAGCTACAAGTGCTGCACTGAGCTCCTTCTGCAAGGCGACAGATCTCATCGAGCTGCTGTTTCAGATTCAAGCGAACCGACGATATCCATCATTCGGCCGAGATTCTCCTTCATGTAGCCCGTTAGCAATGCATTCGCACTGTCTGACGATCCACCATCGATGAGCTCCTTGCCGCGTTGTGCCATTACATACGCTGATTCCATCAACTCTGCCTGCCGAGGCGCCCACGACGACCGAATTTCGGCTCTACGCTCGGGCCCTTCGCTGAGGCCAGAATGTGTCAACCTGTACAGCTTCCACCACGGGCTGTCGTCAGATGGCTGCTCTTTGCCGATTGAAAGTGCGGACGGTAGGTCTCCTTCGATGAATATTGGGAGGAACAGTGTCATGCAGGGCGAGTACATTCCGCACCAGTAGACGGGCAGCCGTTCGTCTGTTGCGCAGAGGTCAGCGACCAGCGATGCGGCCGATAC
The DNA here is from genome assembly GCA_029262715.1 of Chloroflexota bacterium. Classification (GTDB taxonomy): domain Bacteria; phylum Chloroflexota; class Dehalococcoidia; order Lucifugimonadales; family Lucifugimonadaceae; genus JAJCYX01. The sequence continues at coordinate 4,526 of JAJCYX010000340.1, read as the reverse complement.
GCCGTGCTCTTCGCCTTCCGTTCTATGCAGGCAGACCGATAGTTGGCCGGAGACATCTTCAACGAACGGTTCGTTCGGATCGTTTCCGTCTGAGTGGTCAGAGAGTATTTGCATCACCGTTTGCGGTTCGATTCGCCCCGCATGCCGGTTCACAAGCGATTCGGTCCTGCATTGCCTAGCTATTCCACTTGCCGACGCACCGATATCGGCAAATGCACCTGAAAATGAGAACTCTTGACCGCGGTCGCTGGAGAACAGTCCGGCGTCGATAGCGTTGCGCTCTGCTTCAGGGGACACCCGGTCATTTGCACCACCAAGTGTGCAGACGTTCGAGATCGTGCTGGAATCCTCGACCTTTCGCACCGCCCAGTCGTGTCCAACAGCTTCGATGATGTAGGCCTCTCTCGGATCGGCGACGATGTACGAGTTGTCATATGTCCTGATACCGGCTGAGTTTTCGAACTTGCCCTGTCCGAACTGCGACACAAGCCCCGTGATGACGTCTACAGCTTCCGCTGCGCTGGCTGCTCGCTCGAGGCCGAATCGCACCAGCTCCATACCAATGAGCCGCGACTCTGAAGCGGTCGGCAGCTTCGTCGGCAATGCTTCATTGCCGATCACCACCTGGTGCTCGTTGAAGCCGTGCTCATATCCTGCGCACCAGTATGGCCGTGAACCTACGTGCCTGAACGCCTCGCGAGCCTGCGGAACGTCAACGAACTGCGCACCTGCCTCGCCACCTTCGTGTACAGCGCGCCGTCTCATCACAAGCGGCTGCACCTCCTCCTGCGGACGGTCTGAGTTTTTGCCGAATATCACCTGCCCGTTGGCGGTAGCCGTTGGCATTGCCACCATCGTGTCGCAGGAATAGGGCTGTTGATGCTTGTTCACAAAGATTAATTTTCCTTCTTCGCAAAGGACTGTAGTGGCCTAAATGAGCCGAAAGTATCCAACTAAGTGCTTCGGCGGTCAGGTGGATCAGATACATTCCAAAACACAGGCGTGTGGGAGTGTAATCGGGTAGGCTTACCAGCCCTCGCCACATGCATACTATCCGGTTTTCGTGGCGCGCCCGAAACTTAGTCTAATCACGCACATGCTCACACATTTGCTGGCCGATATCGGCTCAGGAGTGATGAATGACTGGCAAGAAGATTGTTGTGCTCGGAGGGGGCTTTGGGGGCGTTGCGGCAGCGCGTGCCCTGAGGTCACTGCTTCCCGCTGAGCACACAGTGACGATGATTGATCGCAACCGAGTGACCCGGCTTTGTGGGATGAACCCGATGCTCATTGTGGGCGAACGCGATGTGCGCAAGACAGGACGCTCGCTCGGGCAGCTTGCCAATCGCGGCATCGAGTTCATTGAGTCCGATATTGAGATGATCGACACCTCTGGCCGGGCGATCAAGACCGGTGGCGGGACATTCGATTTCGATTACCTGGTAGTGGCACTTGGCGCTAGCTATGACTGGGACGCAGTTCCCGGCTCCGATCTCGCCTACTCGTTCTACAACCTCGACACCGCCCGAAAGCTTCGGCGAAGGCTTAGCCGATTCAGACGCGGCAAGGTGGTGATCTCGGTGGCCTCGCAGCCGTACAAGTGCCCGCCAGCCCCGTTCGAGACGGCGATGATGATCAACTGGTACTTCCGAAAACAGGGGATCAGGAAGGATTCAGAGATCATAGTGACGATCCCTGAGCCTGCGCCGATGGCGGTTGCAGGACCTGTTGCTTCGGGACAACTGCGTGATGACATGGAGCGTAGAGGTATCGAGTTGCGAACCGGAATTAGCGTCACATCGGTCACGCCAGACGGGATGGAGGCTGCTTACAGTGACGGTTCTTCAATCTCTGCGGATGTAATTACAACGGTTCCAGTTCACCGTGTACCGCAGATAGTTTCCGAGTCCGGTCTAACGAACGGTAAGCCGTGGACGCCAGTGAATGCGGAAACTCTTGAGACTTCACAGAACGATGTTTTCGCTGTGGGTGATGTGAATGTTGTTCCGTTCGCTGAGGGGAAGGCCATTCCTAAGGCCGGTGTGTTCGCTTCGGGGCAGGGACAGCACGTGGCAGAGACGATTGCCGCTCGAATACAGGAATCAGCGCCGCCGCCCAGATACGATGGCTCTGGCGAGTGTTTCCTGGCGTATTCAACTACGCAGTCGGCGCTTGTCGGTGGGGAGTTCCTGGCGTCTGACGGACCGCAGGTGGGCCTAAAAGCGCCAACGGCGTCAGGTATGCGCAATAAGGAACGCTTCGAACGAGACTGGCGTCGCTTCCGAATCTAGGAATCACGATTCGTTTTCGGCTGCCGGCGGTTGTTGGTGCTGAGGGATGGTCCAGTTCGTTCTCACGGTTTTCGGAGAGCGAGTTCGTGATGTGATCCCGACCGCGGTGTACTGCTTGGGGGTCGAAGGATCTTACCGATCTCGTATCATCACGTCATCGCCGCGAATTCGTTATTTGAAAACAGTCGAATTGGAGGCCAATCATGATCGTTGTCAGAAGAATGTATCTGCCGAAACCTGGCACTGGTGGCAAGCTGATGGCGCTCGTCCGCGAGGCTGCTGTCGAGATGGGAAGCTCTGGGTTCCCAAGACCCAGAGTCTTCAAGGCCTGGCACGGAGGGCACGGCACAGTGTTCACTGATCAGGAGTGGGATTCGATAGCGAGCTACGAAGAGTCGCGTGATGCTGTACGGCGTACAGAATCGATCACGTCCATATTCGACGGCATTTACCCGCTGCTGGCCCAGACCCACGACACCCAGATCCTCGAAGCCATCGAATAGCTCAGCCGTAAAAACTCTCTGCGTCGTGCGTAGGCCTGTAGTCGATCTCTTGTCGCGGCGTTGCGATGTCGAAGATGTTATGAGTGTTGTCTGAGACCACGTAATAGTGGGCACCGCTGCGAAGTGTTATGTTCCTGGACGCCCGGTAGCAGCCATCAACGAGGCACGCAGAGTCTTCCTGGTGGCACCACACGGTGAAGTACGCAATCTCATCGGTCATCGCATTTTCACCGTTGATACCACCCCAGCGAGCGGCTACGGCATCCATCCCGTTGTTCTCGAACCGCTTGCACCACGCTTCCACGTACGCCTTTTCGAGCCCATAGTCGCTTACCGGGCACGGCTCCATCATCGCCGAAAGGGGTTCTGGCCACACCGTAACCTTCTCAAACTGTCTCGTCGCTATCGTTGCGTACGGCTCGTCCAGAAACGGCCAGTAAGCGGCATCTGTAGAGTGGACTGAACTTGATCCGATCATGAGTGCTTCTGGACACACATCCATGACCGCCTTAAAGACCAGGTCTGTCATGGCGTTCATATCGCTGAGCGGATCTTTGCGAGCAAGGTAAACGACGAGGTCACGCCCCTTAAGAGCGCTTCTCAGCGCATCATCATCTTTCGAAGCGTCCAGTTCGATGAATTCGGTGGAGGTTCCCGGCTCGGCCTTATCGGGCGCCCCTGGCAGATCGGCAGACGTAATCCTGTAGCCGGGGTTCAGCCTTGGTAGATAGGTACGGAGACCGGAGCCGATAGTCCCTTTGCCTCCGATGAGGAGCGTATTAATCAATCTAGAAACTCCAACTAGCTCGCCGCTACCAGCGCCATGGTCTTGTCCACGTCCAGGACCAGCGGCCCATCGTTGGAGAGTCCAATCTCAACGGTCTGGTCTGGCAGAAGTTCAACTTCTCGCTCGCCATCAAGGGCAATGGTTCCTCGATGCAGGTCGACTGGCAAAGCATCTCCGGGTTCAAGTACCTTCCAGCCCATCACATCGACGCTCGACACCAGTCCGGGAGCGACCGGCGCCGTGACCCGCTTGGCAGTCTCGTCAGGGTCACCGTCAAAACGCAAGAACAGCCCGAACGGGTCGTCGATTTCGACCGCTTTCAGCCGAGAGCCAATCGAAGAGAGGCCGATGCAGGATGGCTCGGCCCTTGTGAGGAACATTGAGTAGAGTGACTGCGGCTCCCAGACCGCCCTGGCTCCGACGAACATCTGCCTCGAAACAGCAGCGTCGACAAGCGCTATGTCTACTACATCGCCATCGACAATAACGTCGAGCCGCTTGCTGCGCCTGCAGACCTGGTCGACGGTTACGACGCCATTTGCGAGCGCCCCTGCCGCAAGTCCAGCCAGCGTTCCCTCTGTCATTCGAGGGAAGACATTGTTGGTGCCTGTTGAGATTGGGACCATCGGAGTGTCGCCGACGCCCTTCGAGACTACTCTGTTCGTGCCGTCGCCACCGAGGGTAATCAGGCAGTCGACACCGAGTTTGTTCATAGCCGCAGCAGCCCGAGTAGAGTCGTCTTGCGAGCCCGTTGGCATCAGGTCCAGGAATTCAGCCTCAATTTGGCCGCGGCTGTCGTACATGGCGGGCCGGGCAAGACCGGACATGTCTGGCATCACCACCACCTTTTCAACACCGGTTGCGATGAGGCCGCTGAAGACTCGACGCAGGATATTGGCCTTCTCCTGGTTGGAGACGACGCGGCCTTGCGCCACGAGACGGCGA
>JAJCYX010000339.1 GCA_029262715.1 Chloroflexota bacterium | reverse complement strand
GACCCTTATCCACGACATTGAGCGGTTGCGCTCAAAGCGATCCTGTGTGTTGAGAGGAATGTTGTTCTCAACCTGACAGGCAAGCACGCAGGCCTGGCAGCCCGTGCACTTGTCCACGTCTACCGCCATCGCCCACTTATGATTTCCGAACCCTGCTTGAGTCACCATAGATTTTGCTCGACCTTACTCTTGAGTCTCAGACCCGTTGAGCCGGTCTCCGATGCTGTCTCTGCCAATCTCACGCCGTGTTTCGTCGTTACCAAATAGCTTCTGGTACTCATGGTGATTCGCCTCTTCGGCCTCTTCAGCCGTCTCATCCGGGCCAACCACAAGCACTGGCACACCTGGCTCTACCGGGAATGCCTCGACTGTGCCCTCGAACTTCGGAAGCTTCAGCCTTCTACCGCTCTTCTGAATCTTGACCGATGTGGCAGCCCATGCCAGTGCACCGGTCTCTTCATCTTTCAAGTCAGTGAGAATTGAAATGATGTTCTCGCCACGTTCTTCAGCCCACCTGCCACCCTGCTTTTTGCCATATCCGATCGGCACGCCGACCGTGCCGGGTGGGACGCCAGGGTGTGGGTAGGCGATGGCCTCGATCTCACCGACTGATGACTTGATGAAGATGATGTCACCTTCGCCAACCTCAATCGATTTTGCGTCTTCTTTATTCAGCTCAGCCCACGTTGCCCACGTTGCACTCGACATTGGGTCGGGTGTCTGCTGTGCCCAGGGAGCTGCAGCGAGACGCCCAATGTCCAGGCTGTTGGATACGAACGGTACAAGCGTAAGGTCGATCCCTGCGCCCAGGTTGGCTGTTCCTGAGAATTCGGCCTTTATTTTGCCGCGAATGAAATTCGGGAAGCTAAATGAGGTTCTTGGCCCTGTTGCTCTTGTGTCCCACCAGCCGCCCCGTTGAAGAGCCCCGTTACGGAACAGGTTGGAGTTCGGTGCGCTGATAGAGCCCGATGAACGGTTTTCGCTGAACAGATCGCCAGCTGTTCGTTCGACTAACTCCTGCATTGAGCCTGCGCCAATATCATTTCCGGCGATTCTTAGCAGTTCGTCGCCAAAGCTTCGTGCGTCGGCGAGCAAGCTGGTCTCGTCTGCGGACGTCGTCGGCCCGACGACAGGCTGCTGGAATCCAACCGTTTGGTATCCGGGAGCCGGTTCGGGAATGTCCGTTCCCCACTCCTCCAAATAGGTCTTTTCTGGCAGCACTAACGTTGCCTCGGCCATGGTGTCGTCCATTACCGTTCCGAAAGTAATCACATTGGGGACGGAACGAAGAGCATCGACAACGGCAACCGTGTCCGGCATACCGTGTACAAGATCGGCACCGCGGATTATCACGGTATCTACGTTTCCTGCACGCCACTGGGCAATCTCTTGCTCCCACTGCTCGAAACTGGCGCCCGTCGCCGTTCCGGTAAGTTCTGCAACTGGTGGCGCAGGGTTTAGCGTGACACCACCCTTGTTGCCTACAGCGCTGACAAGGGTGTTGAGTGCGTAGATCGCCGATAGAGCAAATGTTCCGTGAACGTGAGCGCCTGCACTTCCACCGCCAAAGGCAACGCTTGGTCGGCTAGACCCAAACCGTTTGCCGGCCTTGACAATCATGTCAAGCGGAACGCCTGATCTTGCTGCTACGTCCTCTGGCCTGTAGGCGTTGAGGATCCCGCCAGGGAGTGCAGATGCGAAGGCATTGATCTCGTTAGCGGATGCCAGCCCTTCATCAATAACAACATTTGCGATGGCGAGGGCGACATCGCCTTCTGTTCCCGGTTTAGTCGGCATCCAGATGTCCGCAGCCGAAGCCGTCATAGACATTCGAGACTCGCCATGAATCACATAGCCACGGTGTTCTGCACTTCGCAGCTTGCCGTACTGAACGCTGTGCCTGACCGGAGAGATCCAGCTGCTAAGCCAGTCAGCACCAAAAGAGAGCACGGTGCTTGCGTTAGCGATATCGAAGTCAGGCAGAACATCCGCATCAAAGATCTTTTTCACAGATCCATGCAGTACGCCTTGCTCAATTGGGTCGAACTGAAGATATCGGCCGCCTTTTACCTCGGCAAACCTGTTTGCGACCCAGCCAAGGTGCCCACGGAGCGGGTTGGTGACAACGGTCACGCGAGATGTATTTAGAGCTGTTGCAAGCTGATTTTCGGCTTGCGTCCATGTCGTCTCAGCAAGCTGTCCGCCGTGTGTGCGTCTGAACAGAGGTCCTGCGACGCGGTCAGGGTGGTACAGCATCTGAAGCGCAGAATCTTCACGAACGCTGTGCTTCCCCATGTTGACCGGGTGATCGACGTTCCCCGCTATCTTCTTTGCGCGGCCTTGCATGACGCGGACGATAAGGCCATCGCTATTTCGTCCGTCAGGGTTAACCGTGGCGAACCATGCATCTTCGCCGCGGACCAGGTCTTCAGGAAGATCAACCGGGCTCTGCACAATCAGTTCACGTTCAGGAATCCCGCACGCGGCAAAGATCACCGCACCTGCGGTGGCCTTACCACTGAGAGCCAGAAATTCTCGCCGAGTGAGCTTCATCTACCTGTCGGTTTCCCTTCATCCAAGTCCGTCAAAATTGCTCGTCGTTCGTGGCCTACTGGTGACAGGCTGCGCAGTCTGTTGGAGCCCCGTTGTCACGGTGACAGTCCACACACTGCCCCATCTTCAAAGACTCGACCTGCTCAACCTGTGCCATCGCGGCAACATCCCCGTGGCATGTCGAACATGTGAGCGCCGGCTTCACAGAAGCTGCACTGTTCACACCATCCGCCGCATTGCCAACAGCCGATGGGTTAGCAGTCAAATATCGAATATGTGGCTCGTGTACAAACCGCACGTGGTCAGGCATCCGGTATACACGACGCCAGTTGATAGGTGAGGGGTTGTCGCCAATTATTCCGGCGTTCGTCCTCAACTGAGTTAGGCCTTCACTGCTGTCCGGCCCGATGGCCTGGTGGCAGAAAGAGCACTGAGCTACTGGAGGCACTCCTGCGTTCGCCTGTGTCGTTACCGTCCTATGGCAGAAGGTGCAGTCGAGACCCAGCGCCTCAAGGGGTTCACCTGCCTGGTTCGTGCGAAGGCCTCCTGAAGCGTCAGTCAGTTGGCCGGTGCCAGCGTGAACGGTGTGCGGGAAGTCAATCGGCTGGGTAAATGTCTGGTCAAAACCCAGTACGGGAACAGGTTGGCCAAGCCATCCGGTGACTACAAATGCCACAACCGCCGCGAGGACTGCTATTACCCCGAGACCGCCAACGGCGAGTACGGGAATAAGAATCTTCAACCAGGTTGGCGTTGTTTTGTTGCGCTCTCTGATGAATGAAATTAGCGACGCCAAGCCTGTACTGTCCTCGTAGCCTTCGCCGTGCCCTGATTAATAAACCCGTTAAACAATTACTGCCAGAACCGCGGATATGATTCGCGAATCCAATCAGTTTCAGAAGCTGCCAGGAAAAGGAATAGACCAATCCCCGCAAGCCCCGCAAGTCCTACCACATAAAACAGCGGCCGTGTCTTCATCCATCGTTCCGAAATCGAACTCGTCTCGACAGCGGACGGGATTATGGCGTGCGCAGTAAGCAGACTGGGGCCTGCAACTAAAGCGCTAGCGAACGCTGCCCATAGAAACTTAAGAGCGAGCCCAACTTGTGCCCACTGATCAGTTGTTAGAGGTATCGGATCCATTTCCTGCAGTCTGTCCTTATCCAGTCAGTCGGGCAAGGTAGGCGCGCAACGGAATCTAGCCTCTTCGTGCCCCCGAATCTGGCGAGTGAAAACTATCACGAACGAAAAAACAGTGTCAAGGAAAATCCGAACTGGTTTCGTTCGGGCTGGATGCGTACTGATACGACGATTGACCTCGCTGTTGCCGGTTGCCATCGATATTTGGTGGAGGGATTCGATGATTTTATGGATGCACCAGACGAATGGCGTCATTTCGTCCGGCTGCACGATGCGGTTTCAGGCCCGTAATTGCTAAGGCCTCAGCTGGTAGTCCGCCGTGCTGTCCAGCAGCACGTAGGGCTCGCCTCGCTGTGATTCAGCATCCAACGACCATGGCTCGTCCAGTCCGGCTGGCTTAATGCGAACGCCGTGGTCGCCGCCCTTAATCAACCTCGACTCTCCCGCGCCGGAATCGCCAATGAGCACCACCGTCACTTCGCAAGGAGAGCCGCCGTCTTCAGAGCACCAACCGACGATCTGCTGCGGGCCTTCTGATCCGG
>JAJCYX010000338.1 GCA_029262715.1 Chloroflexota bacterium | reverse complement strand
CGGTGTGCGGGGCAAACTCGGAGGCAAGCCTTGTCACCAACGGGACATATCGACAGTTTTTGCTCATCCGGAGGGTGATTGCGCGATTCCGGTCAGATTCCTCCGTCACGGTCGGGATGATACGTGGCGGTCAGTGTTTGATGGTGGATAGGCTGGTCTTTGATGGGTCGCCCCACATCACCAGGTCCTTCGCGCCGGCGCAGGACGAAGGATGTGCAACTGTCTCCTGATCTCGAACAGATGCCCAATACTGAACGCCACATCCGGACCCGCTTGCTCCAACATCACTCACGACACACCGAGAAAAGCGGCTAGCCGCTCGATCTAGTCGACCAGGACTCTTGGCGGTGGGTTTAGCACCGGGTGCATTGCAAGAAGAGTCGCGGACTCATTCGAATCGTTGAAGATGCCGTGCCGAACCGTCGGCTCGCAGGTGAAGATATCTCCCGCCGGCAACGGCACATCATCATCATCGGCATAGACAGCCTTCAGGTCGCCACTCAGGCAGAACATCGCCTCTTCGTGCGCCGGATGGTAGTGATTCGGCGCAATCGAACCGGGAGCAAATGTCAGTTCACTGAAATAAGTCGACTCAGAACCAAGGAAGTCGCCAACCATGTCGTAACGGGTGACGCCGGGAGCAAACTCGAAGGACTCAACTTTGCCTCGGAAGAAAGCGCCGTTTTCAGGGGGAGCGTCGGTGAAGTCGACTTCGGGGATCTCTGCGCGTTCAGGAGACGGACTCGGGTACATCGTTATCAGCCGTGCAGTCGTGTCACCAACGTTTTCCAGTCCGTGGCCGATCCCACGGGTGGCGAGAACGCAGTCACCTGACGAAGAGCGGAACCTGTTGCTGCCCAGCCGAAACTCGATCTCACCCTCGATAACGAATATCGACTCCTCGGTGTTCGGGTGAATGTGGTAGGCCGAGCGAGCACCCGGCTCAACCAGCAGTTCGCCGACGGTCAGATATTCAGAGCCTGTTGCAGCACCGGCCATCGCCGTGGCTTTTGCGCCGGGGAACGGCTCACTGGTGTTCTGTTCGCTTCTTCTGATAACCGGCATCTACTGACCGCTTTCTACTCTGCTAAATCGACGTTGGATATTGCTCTCAAGATTCTACGGCATGACCATGACTCGGATGGCGCCTGAAGAAGATTTATTGTCCGCAGCGTCGAACGCTTCTTGAATCTGGTCGATGCCAAACTCGTGCGTCGCGATCGGGCCGGGCTGTAGCTTACCCGCCTCCATAAGATTGAGCGCGGTTGCGAATTCTGATTCGCCGTTCCAGCTTGAGAAGCTGTTAGACCAGCGAAAGGTCAGCTCCTGCTGCATGATAAGAGCTGCGTCGATCTCCTGAGGCACAGTGAAGAGACCGAGCACAGATACTGCACCGCCTCGGCGAGTCATCGATGCAGCTTGCGAGATGAGTTGCCCGCGTCCGCCAACCGTCTCGTACGTGACCGCTGCACCTTCTCCGTCGGTCGCGTCAAGCACCGCCTCGACGGGATCCTGTTGCGCAATGCAGATCGCCGTGTCCGCCGCGCCGGAAGCAAGTGCGATATCTAGCGGTTCTGGGCGTGTGCCGATCATAATTACGTTCCCGGCACCGTTCGCCTTTAGCACTTGTCCGAGTGTCATAGCGATCGCACCTGCGCCGATGATTACCGCGGTCTCTCCCTCAGGTACCGGAGATCGGTTCATCGCATGGATCCCGCAGGCATAGCAATCCAGCAACGCCGCATCGGAGAAGCTGATTTTGTCGCTGATCGGATGAAGGTTCTGAGCGACGCAGACGTCATACTGGGAAAACCCGTGGCTCGAATGCTTTTCGCCGTTCTTCAGGCCGCGTTCAGGGCAGAGGTGGTTCTGCCCTTCCACGCACCACCGGCATGAACCGCAGCCGATCAGAATCTCAGCCTCAACACCAACTCGCTGCCCAACACACACTCCGCTCACACACGAGACCATAGCTGCACCCTCGCCGGCACGGTCGTGACGTAGCTGCCAGGGAACCTGCGACGTTGCAGTGCGGTGGCCGCGGTAGTTGTGCAGGTCCGACCCGCAGACTCCTGCGGCGCGCACTCGCACAAGAGCTTCACCGGGATCGGGTTCCGGTGTGGGCAGTTCTTCGACACGGATGTCTCGTCCACCGTAAAAAAGTGCTGACTTCATTCGCATTTAGTCCAGAGTTTTTGTGACTCAGAGTTGCGAATGGTATCCGACGAAGAGTGCGACAGGCTCAACCGGTTGTAGTCGGCAGCCAGAGTTCGGTTTCGGGGAAGAAACTTGTCCAGCCGAACCAGAAAACATCCTGTGCGCTTTGTCTTGGCAGCGGCGCAACTGAACTGTCCGCTGGCTCAAGCGAATTCTCAGTTACTCGCCATACCTGGCCGTTCTGGTCGACAACCTCTCCGGGTGTCTCAGAACGAGAAAACGTATTTTCACTTCGCTGGTATGCCCTGACCGAGTCTGACGTCTCATCACCGACGATCACAAGTGAGAGGCCGTTCAGGTCGTCGTTGACTACACCAGCATTGACCACCTGCTTCGCGATGTATGCACGGGCGACCTCACCGCTGCGGATGCCGAGCACACGGGTCTTGGCGTCCAGCGTTGTGTCTTCGTCCCAAACGGGGAAAAGAAGTTCGTCGCCGTGAAAATACTCGAAGTAGATCGCCCTTGCGTCATCGGGATGGTAGTAGGTGCGTCTGAAACCTTGTTCGAGATCGAGAACAGTCGTATCGGGGTGCTCCTCGATCCATGCTCCCCAGCGAGTTACCGAAATCGGGAATTGGTCAAGCTCGATACCGCTGCCGACAAGCTCTCCAACGACCGGTTTGCCAGTCTGCTGCTGCCACAGCGTGTTTGTGGTGCGGTCATACATCAGCTTGTTGCTCTGGTAGAGAAAACCGGAAGTGCCGAACGTCTCGACCTGCCCGTCTACCTTGCCTTCGTACAGGATTCCAGAGCCGCAGAGCGTGCAGTAAGACAGTGTCACATTGACGCCACCGAGAATGTCGTTGGCCATCTCGTGGGAGTTCATGATGCGGAATGGATAGGCGCGAGCCTCGCCATTGATGACGGCACCAAAAACCAGTTCCTCAAGGTCCAGGAACGCGGCGTTGTTTCCGGGGATTACCTTCGGGTTTTCGAGCGGAGGAATGCCGTCGCGGGCAACGCCTCCCCACTGGATGCCTTCAAGCGGAATATTCGTCGGTACACCGTTGTAAAGGAAGCTGTGAAAGCTGGTGTCGAACGGGGCGTAGAGATTTGCTTTCCAGTTGGCGTATCCAGGCAGCAGCGTGGTGTCCTGCTGGCTGCCGAGCCATTGATGCCAG
>JAJCYX010000337.1 GCA_029262715.1 Chloroflexota bacterium | reverse complement strand
GATGGAAGGCTTTCTGACCGACAAGTTCGGCTCCGCAAAGATGGTCCTGTTTGGATTCACAGTGGGCGGACTCGGCCTCATCTTCTTCGGGCAGGTGAATTCGATCCTCACCTACTACGTTGCGTTCTTCATCCTCTCGCTCGGCTTCAGCATCGGTGGTTTCACTCCATCCATGGCCGCCGTGAACGCGTGGATGCCTCACCGCCGCGCGACTGCAATGTCATTCGTCATCGCGGGTAGCAGCGCAGGTGGGTTCCTGGTCCCGGCAATAGTCTGGGGCATCCAGACGCACGGATGGCGCCCCACGGTAACCGTAATCGGTATCGTCACACTGGTCTCAGGCCCGCTCGTCGCCCGCGTGCTGGCAAAGCGGCTACCTGACCCTGCATCGATGAACCGGCTTGTGCGACGCGCAACACGAAAGCGCAGATTTGCAGGATCCACCCGCGGTCTTGGACACGACTTCACACCGTCTGAAGCGTTGCGCACCCGGGCATTCTGGGGCATAGCGATCACCCACATGCTGACCAACTTCTCAGTCGGAGCACTGAGCGCCCACCTGTTCTTCCAGTTACGAGAAGGCGGAGTCAATCTGAGCGACCAGGCAGCGGGCACCATTGTGGTGATGCAGACGGCGATAGCGTTCGCAGCCCAGCTGACCGGCGGGTACGTCGGTGACAAGGTTGAAAAGCGTTTCGCGGTGGCGGGCCTCGTACGCATACAAGCTGCAGGGCTGGCAGTCCTGGCGATAGCAGGTAACTACGGCATGGCTGTGCTCTTCGCCGTGCTGTGGGGTATTGGGTTCGGTGGTAGAACACCCATCCTGCACGCCATGCGAGGCGACTACTTCGGCCGGAAGCACTTCGGCACAATCCTCGGGATGTCGGCATTCCCGATGGCGGTTGGCATGACCGTCTCACCGTTCATCGTTGGTTGGGTCTTCGACAGACAACAGACCTACGAGACCGTTCTATTCGTGCTTGCCGGTGCGGCTGTGATGGCTTCCATGACGATTCTGCTGGCAACAAGGCCAGAACCACCGCAGCCTGGGCAACGGAGAGTGCTAGAGCGTAGGACGGCTGCGGCACAACAGTCCGAGCTGACCGGCTGAGGCGCTAAAAGAGATGAGGAAATGCAGCCGGTGATTCTTTTTCCGAATCGCCAGTACACCGGCTTGCAACGCCCCTTGAAAAACAGCATCTAAGTGCGTGAGGCGCCATCCGGCAGAGCGAACCGTCCCTCCGCAACACCGGTTGGCGCCGATTATTTGCTATATAGCGAGGGATGTCCAATGGCCGAAACTGCAAGTAAGGCAAAAGAGTCCAAAAGCCCAGCTACCTCAGGCGCTTCAAGCGTTGAGAACGCTCCCAACCGGCCCTGGATAACCAGCGTCACCTGGTCTGCCATCACAATGGCCGTACTCCTGTTCGTGGCGGTCACGGTCAACGTGCTTGTTGGCCGGGTGATCCACTGGGAGATCGTCACCGGCCTCGGTGTTCTCGGCTTCGCCTTCCTGTCCATCGGCCGCCGCTACCGCACCATCTAGGTAGCCAGCTACATTTTCTTTTAGGCAGCATTTGACACTTCTTGCTCGTCATGTAAAACTAATGATGTTAGGTTAATACCTAATCGAACTTTCAGAAGACGAGATCAGGAGGGACGACCATGCCGAGTATAGACACGGAAATCCAGATCAACGCCAGTGCTGAAGAGGTATGGCGCGAGTTGATTGATTTCGCAAGCTACGATGAGTGGAACTCGTTTGTCGCGCACAAAGAAGGCGAACCGAAAAAAGGCGAGAAACTTGTCCTCAGGCTCACACCGCCGGAAGGGATGGCGATGACCATCAAGCCGACGGTTACTGAGTGCATCGAAAACAAAAAGTTCGAGTGGCTTGGACGGTTGTTGATGCCCGGAATCTTTGAAGGTCGACACGCCTTTGAGATCGAAGAGCAGAACGGCACTGTAACGCTGAAGCACTACGAAACCTTCGGCGGAGTCCTGGCGCACCCAATGGGTTGGCTGGGAATATACAGAAAGACCCGGACGGGTTTCGTGCAGATGAACGAAGAGCTGAAGAAGAGAGTTGAAGGCCGAGCCGCCGAGACCGAGGCCTAACCCGTTCTAGCAGCGATTCACATGGCGATCAGGAGTGATGCCGGTGCCGAGGATAGATTCAGAGGTCCAGATTGATGCCAGTCCAGAAGAGGTCTGGAACGTGTTGATGGATTTCAAAGCCTATGCAGACTGGAATCCGTTCATCATATTCAACGGCGGCCTGGCGGAACCCGGTGAGCGGCTGGACCTGCGGCTGAAGCAACCATCCGGCAAGTCGTTCTCGATAATCCCGTTCGTGACCGAGTTCGTCGAGAACGAAAAGTTTGAATGGCTCGGAAGCATGTGCGTCACAGGAATCTTCGACGGACGCCACACGTTCGAACTCGAGGAGCACGACGGCGGCACTCTGCTCAAACAGTACGAAACGTTCCGCGGTCTACTGGCATTCCCAATGGGCTGGATCGGCACATACAAGAAGATGATGAACGGTTTTGAATCGATGAACGAGGCGCTAAAAAAGAGAGTCGAGGAAACATTTGCCACGAGCGGGACTTAATCGGCAAAAAGTGGTCGCCGCGGCCGCTCGCCTGGCAGACGCCAACGGCCTGCACGCGGTGACGCTGCAGGCGATCGCCTCCGACCTTAACGTGAAGTCACCCTCGCTCTACTCACACGTAGAAAGCCTGGACATCGTGCGGCGCGAGCTTGCGATGTTGGCGCTCGAAGAACTGACAAAAAGACTGACTCAGGCATCTATCGGAAAGTCAGGTTTTGAGCTTCTGCACGCCGTCGCGCTCGCTCAACGCTCATTTGCTGTCGAACGACCGGGGCTCTACGCAGCGTCAGTAGCCGCCAACCAGCCTGGAGATGCAGAGTTGAACTCTCGCTGGCAGGAGCCGGTCAAGATCTTCCGGGCTGTTGTGAAGAGTTACGGACTTGAGGGCGAAGAGGCCGAGCACGCGATGCGCGTCTTGCGGACATCTGTACACGGCTTCGCACTGGTCGATTCAATTCGCGGCTTCAGGCTGGGAGCCAGTCCTGACGACACGTTCGAAAGACTGGTCGCATCGCTGCACCAATCACTGAGCAGATGGGAAGAGATCTCGGCGTAAGGGACTGGGGTCGGGTGGTTTTCGTCGGTATGTTCAGCCAGCTCAGAGCGCGAGCGAACTGTCATTCTGAACTCGATTCAGAATCTCTCAGAGACCCTGCTACGCAAGAATACGCGGTATGCCGCACAGATCTCTCCGCGTTGGTCGGGATGACAGGCCGGTTCTCCCTCCCAGACTGGGAGGGAGTTAGAGGATGGGTCGGTTGCAGCCACTTAGAGCCGCGCGCTCCTCGAGGCGAAATTACCCTCTCCCGATCCGGAGAGGGGAAATTGTCACTCTGAACTTGATTCAGAATCTCTTGAGTGACCGTGTGACACGAGAAAACGCGGCATGCCGCACAGATCCCCTCCACTATGGTTGGGATGACATGTGTAGGAGGTTGTTTGCTGATGGATAGGGTGTTTCTTAATGGGTCGCTCTACCCACCGGGTCCTTGATCCGCTAGCGGGTACCCCGGCTCAGGACGAAGTGTTGGCTGCATCACCACCGGGCGGAGAATTTTTTGCTCCCCATATCAGAAAACTCAGCTCGCTACTCTCCTAAGCAGCTCTTCTCTTGCCCTTCTCTCGTTCCTCACCCTCATCACTCAGTTTCAGTCTTGCGAGGTTTTCTTTGATCC
>JAJCYX010000336.1 GCA_029262715.1 Chloroflexota bacterium | reverse complement strand
ACACCGTGCGCCGTCGATTCGGCACCGGCCAGCAGGTCGAACACTTTCTGCGAAGTTACCTTGACCGTCTGCGATAGCGAGGAGTCGGCAATCGTCCGTTCAAACTCCGTCCAGTCGCGCTTGCGATCTCCCGATGAGTCCAGAGTGACTCCGATAAGCGTCGCCTCGATGCCTCCGCGCTTGACTGGCTCGGCAGACAGTTCGAACCCTCCACAGTTTAGTTTGTCCAGTTCACGCTGCAGGTCTTCAAGCGGCAGGCCTGCATCTACCAGCGCGCCGAGCAGCATGTCGCCACTGACGCCGCCGATCATGTCGATGTAAGCAATACGCAACTGGAAAACCTTCGGTTTAGATGAATTGAGGCCAGTGCCCGGCCCGGCACAATTGGAGAGAGAATTTTAGCGCAGGATAGCTAAGCTGCGCTCCGTGTTTAACTCTTCAGTGCGTCATTGAGGCGACCTGAACGAAATCCGCGCCGGTCAATTTCGATATTCCGGTACCCGGCGTCGAGAATTAGACGCTCAGCTTTACCACTGATCTCATCAGACTCGAACCGAGGAATGTCATCGGCCGGGAGTTCCACTCGAGCTGTGTCACCGTAGTGCCTGACTCGGACCACCCTGAAACCGAGGTCCCGCAGACCTTTTTCGGCGCTCGCAATCATTCGCATCGAGTCTATCGAGACCGGTGTGCCGTAGGGTATCCGGGATGCCAGGCACGGCTGCGCAGGCTTGTCCCACACTGGCAGTCCGTCCATTTTCGCCAGCGCTCGCACGCCTTCCTTATCTATCCCTGATTCAACGAGAGGGCTTCTGACCTCTGCATTCGCTGCCGCTTCGAGTCCGGGTCGATAGTCACCGAGGTCGTCTGTGTTCGTGCCATTGGCGATGTAGTTGATGGTCAGTTCTGCGGCGACACGGTGCAGGTGCGTGTAGAGCTCTGACTTGCAAAAGAAGCACCGGCGACCATCGTTCGCGACGTACTGTTCGTCCTCGATCTCGTTGGTCGCCACGACAATATGATTCCAGCCACGTCGAGCTGCGAGGCTCGATGCGCCTTCCATCTCTTCTGGAGCGATCGACGGAGAAGCTGCTGTGACAGCGAATGCGCGATCACCCAAAACTCGGTGAGCGACCGACATGACGAGTGCAGAGTCGACCCCACCTGAGTAAGCGACGATGACGCTTCCCAGGTTGCGCAGATTTTCCTCAAGCAGGGCCTCTTTATCGGCCAGGCTCGCGGATGTTTCAGAGATTGGTGCAGGTAACGTCATTTCGCTACCTATTGTGTCATCACAGAACCGCTTACGTTTGGCTAACGGTCGGCAGATGTGTTGGGTACAGGAAGCGGGATAGCAGCCCTGACTGCATCGGCGAGAGTTCCTGAGCGTACGACGACCGATTCGCTTTCGCCAAGTCCGTTGCATCCAGACGGCAACAGGCATTTTTCAAATCCCAGCCTTTGCACTTCACTTGCCCGGCGTGCCGCCTGTTGTACCGCTCTCAACTCGCCGCCGAGACCGATCTCTCCGGAAGCGGACCAGCCTTCTCGAATCGGCACGTCCAGGAAACTTGAGACGACAGCCAGCGCGACGGCGAGGTCGGCGGCAGGTTCGCTGATCTTCAATCCTCCTGCGATGTTTACTACGACGTCGTTGGAGCCGAGCGGAAAGTTCAGTCGCTTGCTGATGACTGCGATAAGGAGGTGCAATCGAGCGAGGTCGTAACCGTTTGTGGTGCGCCGAGGCGATGCTGCCTGCGTGGGTGTGACAAGAGCTTGCACCTCTACCGTAAGCGGCCGTGTTCCTTCTATTACCGTTGCGACTGCCGAGCCTGATGCGCCTTTCTGTCGCTGGGAAAGAAACATTGCGGAGGGCTCGGCCACGTCCCGTAGTCCGGTGCCGGTCATCTCGAAAACACCCAGTTCGTCCGTTGCGCCGTGGCGGTTCTTCGAGCCGCGTAGGAGCCTGATGGCAGTTCCGGTAGTTCCTTCTAGCTGCAAGACAACATCGACTACATGTTCCAGCACTTTCGGGCCTGCGACTGCGCCATCCTTTGTCACGTGCCCGGTCAGCACGACGGGAACTCCAGTTCTTCTTGCGATTTCGCCGAGCGCTGCGGCCGACTGCCTGACCTGCCCGATGGTCCCCGGTCCGCCATCAATGCCACTGTGCCATGCGGTCTGAACGGAATCGACCACCAGCAACGCCGGCTTCGATTCCTCTACAAGAACGCCGAGCGCAACCACGTCTCCAGTTGGAACGACGAGAAGCCGTTCCTGCGCGATCCCAAGTCGCTCTGCCCTGATCTTTATCTGATCCTGTGACTCCTCACCGGTTGCGTAGATGACGGTTCCGGTTAATGAGGCGATTCCAGCCGCGCACTGAAGCAGCAGCGTCGATTTACCTATTCCGGGGTCGCCCGCAAGAAGTACGGTCGAGCCTGGCACGAAACCTCCGCCGAGCACGCGGTCCAGTTCGGCGATCCCCGACGGTGACCGATCACGCGCCGTGATGTCTATGTCTGAAAGGGATATCGGGCGCGCCAGGTTCGCTAGTTGACCGGTCGGTCCCGCTCGTCGCGTTCCCCCGGTTGGCGGCTTTGCTACGGACTCTTCAACGCTGTTCCACGCTTCGCAGCGCGTGCACTGTCCGACCCATTTTGGTGTCGTGTGGCCGCAGTTGTTGCATGTATAGGAGGTCTTTTGAGCACGAGTAATCATGTGGAGAGTATCGGCTTCTCCCGGCGCGAACAGCAAAAACGGATGTCACAGCCGCGGGCGGCGTTTTCCGGTGAGTCACAGGTAGTCGATGAAATGAGGTTGTTGTTATTCGGTCGCCCGGGAGATTCTGAATCAAGTTCAGAATGACAGATATCATCGTCCCGACTCTCCCGACCTGACATTTGGGACGGCGCAGTGCAAGCAACGCAATCTCATCAATCACCGGAACGCGAACAGGGGAGCCTCGATGGCTCCCCTGTTCTTTATTCGTCTAATCAGCTAGCGACGAACTACTCGGCTGTCGCTGCTTCTTTTTTCTTCGTCTTTGGTACGTAGACCGTGATGCTGCCGTCTGAGTCCACGTCAACCTCAACGATGTCTCCAGCCTTGAAGTGGTCCGACAGCAACTCTTCCGAGAGCCTGTCCTCCACCTCGTTCTGAATCAACCTGCGCAGCGGTCTTGCACCCATCTTCGGGTCGAACCCGGTGATTCCAAGGTATTCGCGTGCCTTGTCCGTGACCTGGAGAACCAGTCCGTGTTCAAGCACACGTGCCTGCACGTCTTTCAGCTCAAGGTCCACAATCTCGAGGATGTGTTCCTGGGCAAGCGGGTGGAAGACAACCGTGGCGTCGATACGGTTCAGGAACTCTGGCCTGAAGCCGTTTGCCGGGTCCTTCACAGCGTCAAGCACACGTTCCTTAATGCGTTCGTAGTCCTTCTCAACTTCACGCTGCTCGTCTGTCGAAGAGAATCCGAGCTTTGCGCTGGTTGAGATCAGGTTAGAGCCAAGGTTCGACGTCATCACGATGATCGTGTTCTTGAAGTCGACCTTCCGGCCCTTGGCGTCCGTCAGGTGACCGTCTTCGAACACTTGTAGCAGCACGTTGAAAACGTCCGGGTGCGCCTTTTCGATCTCATCGAACAGGATCACCGAGTATGAGCGCCTGCGCACCGCTTCTGTAAGCTGTCCGCCCTCGTCATACCCAACGTATCCCGGAGGAGCGCCTACCAGCCTTGCGACTGAGTGCTTCTCCATGAACTCTGACATGTCGAGCCGGATCATGGCGTCTTCCTCACCGAACATGTATTCGGCGAGTTTCTTGACGAGGTGAGTCTTACCAACTCCTGTAGGTCCAAGGAAGAGGAATGCGCCGATCGGCCGCTTGGGGTCTTTAAACCCTGCACGGGCACGTCGCACTGCCTTAGAGACTGCGCCGACGGCTTCGTCTTGACCGACAACGTTGAGCCTGAGCGCCTCTTCCATCTTCATCAGGCGTTCTTTTTCTTCGACATCGAGCCGGGTCACGGGGATGTGTGTCCACATGCTCACGACTTCAGCAATGTCTTCGCCTGTGACCTCAGTCTTGGCCTCCGGCTTAGTCTTGCTCCACTCAGAATCGAGCCGTTCGACCTTTGTGACCTGTTCAAGCTCACGGTCGCGTAGCTCTGCAGCCGTCTCGTAGTTCTGACCTGAGATGGCCGAGTCTTTCTCACGCCGTATCTCATCAAGGGCTTTCTGAGCCGCGCGAAGAGTTTTCGGTGTGATGCTGTTCTTGATGCGTACGCGAGATGCAGCCTCATC
>JAJCYX010000335.1 GCA_029262715.1 Chloroflexota bacterium | reverse complement strand
CCGACTGCTGTCAAAGTTGCTGTCAAATTGTGAGCTACGCCTTCAGTATCTCCCGCTTAGTCAGCACTCGTTCCAGCAATCTGCTGCATCAGCCCAGCCACGTCCATGCAGCCCCACTCTTCAACGATCTTCCCGTCTGCGAGTCTGAAGATAAAGAATCCCTCAAATTTCACCGATTTATGGCTCGCAGGTACTCCAAAAATGTCCGCCGTGTGTGTGCCGCTGAAAGTGAGCCGTAACGCAACTCTATCGCCCTCTGCAACCAGATCATTTATTGGTCCGGTCAGACCAGAAAATGCCGTGTAGAACATGCTCACGTTCCGCATCCACGTGGCCTTGTCAGCATCTCCCATACCAGCAACGTGCGCGACAAAGCCATCGGCGATTATTTCGTTTAGAGTTGCTTCGTCTCTTGCGTCCCCAGCAGCCCGCAGTCGCCGCACCACTTCTTTGTTGTTTTCAGACATGTCCATTCACTCCTAGGCTTCCAGTATCTCCCGCTTCGCCAGCACTCGCTCCAGCAGCGGTTTCATGCCAAGTTCAGTAGCCATGGAGATCGCTTCGTCTTGTAGCTCGACAGGCACCTCTCCTAAGGCATGTTCACGAAGATGATCCGTCACACAAGATTCCCCGGAGTTCTTGCTTCGTCCCATTCAGCAAATGTTGCCCTGATTCCATCTTCATCCCTTGCCATACCAACAGCCTCTGTTATCTAGCTTCCTTGGTACATGACCTTGCCAATACCCTGACCCCATTCAGACTCTGACGCTGCAAAGAGCGCCGAGACTCGGGCAATGACACCCGGATCGTTGTGGAGGGCATCATTTGACTCCTCGACAGCTGATAGTGATGTCATCCATTGCGAAAGTTGAATCGAGTTCGAGTTCATCGAGGTCAGGATGCCCCACTTAGGTCCTGTCTCATGGCGATTAAGTTCCTGTGCTGCAGCGACGAGTGCCCGCCGCCCGCCGCCTTGAGCTCGTAGTACAAGTCTCCGGACGTACGTGGCTCCGATCATTGCCTCCGGTACTTCGACAACCCGTGCAATACGCACACTGGTATTCCGACTCAGTGCTGCATTCGAATCAAAGAGCTTCTTGCGTTCCTCGCTTGCCAGGAAGCCTTCAACCATTTCCTGCACGTCATCCATGCTTTCGTAGCCACTACTGGAGATGATGTTGATGTTCGGTGAGAAGAGCGACATGGTTACCGTTCCAGGCATACCCGATGCCTTTGCACCCCCGATAGACGCATCAACTAGATCAAATGTCTTCCCCGGTATTGGCTGCCTCCAAATCTGAACGACGTATTTCGGTGCCATGCTCACCCTCCAATACTTGATATAGCGATCCCGTCGAGATGGGCGCAGTATACTCGGGCTGCCAGGGACTACAAGCTACGAATACTTGCTATTGGAGGGAACTTATGCATCGAATAATGGCCAGGTACGAAATGACGCCTGATGCGATGGATGAGTGGCTCGAGGAGTGGCCTAATTTCTTGAAAACGATCCAGTCGATCCCCACCGAAATGGTCATAGAAAACACCTGGGTATCGAAGGATCGGACCCAGTTCTTCTTTGTTCGCACGCTCGATTCTGCCGAAGCCAGTCACAAATCTGTCGAAGAATTCAAGCAGACGGAATGGTTCAAAAAGAAGTGTGGCCCGTTGATGGCGAAACAGGAACACACCACCTGGGAGCTAGAACCGTCAACGCCGGTCTAGTTCGTCTGAGTGCAGGTGAAACTCCACAGGAAGGCGAACAAAATGATCAGAGAAGAAGAGGAGCGCACCACGGTAGGGTCCTCGGAAAAATATTTGAGAGGCAAGACCGGGGGCGATGGTCTCCAGGGATTGATAGATGCCGCCCATTGCTTGCGACTCGAACGCAGGGCTAGTCTGTCAGCCTTTGGGCCGTCTCGTTGGTTCCGCCGCCGATGATCGCAACCACTAACGCAGTGGTTCCGAGCCTAGTGTGATAGCCGGTAATTTCATCCAGATGCTGCTCAATCAATGCCGCACTCGAGAAGTGTGCTACAACGGGTTTCAGCCCACATTCGTCGAGGATTTCCCTTGCATACTCAGCATCGATCTCTGAGGGATCGGGAGATGGTCGAGGGCCTTGGTGAATCAGTTCGATGCCTTCAAATCCTAACGAGCCAGCCAACTTGACTCGTTCAATAAACTCACTCGGGCCGTTCCGAAAACTGGATACTTGAATCCCTATTCGCGGCTTCGAGTCAAATGCCATTTAGTAGGTCCTAGCGGAAAATTCCTGCCCAGACATGAATGTCGAGAGATTACTCGTCCTTTAGAGCCCAGGGGCCTTGCGCAGTTGGATCGTCGATGTCCACCTAGTATCGCTCGATCTCCTCATGGATCAGTTCGATCCCTAGACCAGGTCGGTCATTCGGATATATGGAGCCGTCTCGAATGTCGAACATGGGCGTGATGATCTTCTCGAATGTTGGGAACCAGTCCGATACGCACTCCTGCTTGTAGAGGTTGGGCGTGTTCATGCAGGTCTGGAATCCAGCAGCAATACTGACGGGGCCAAGGGCATCATGCGGGCTGACCCGAATAAAGTACGCCTCGGCCAGCGCTGCGATCCGGCGCAGCTCACTGATGCCCCCGCACCAGGCGACGTCGGGCATGATGTAGTCAACAAGTCGCTGCTGTAATAGCGGGATGTAGTCCCATCGCGTGAAGTGTCGCTCACCAACGCAAAGTGGGACGTTTGTGCTCTCGCGGATCTGGCGTAGCGAGTCATGGTTTTCCACGTGGGTCGGCTCTTCCAGCCAAACAAGGTCCACGTGCTCAAGAGAATTCGCCATCGTGATGGCGCTTGCCACGTCGAATCTTGCGTGGGCGTCCACCATAAGTTCATAATCCCGGCCAAGGGCGTCACGGAGGGCGTCCATCACCGCGACACCTTCATCAATTGCTTTTCTTGAAAGCCGTTCTACGCGGTCGGCACCGTGGAAGCCTTTGCCCGCTGAGCGTTGCCGTGAGAAAGGGTCGGTCTTGGTGGCCTCAAAACCCTCTTCTTTCATACGAAGCGCCGACTCAACGATCTCTTCTAGTGTTTCGCCCGCCGGGTGTGTGTACAGCGGAACGTGATCCCGGACGGGACCGCCTAGGAGCTGATAGACCGGTACTCCTAGGACCTTGCCTTTGATGTCCCACAGAGCTATATCGATTGCACTGATCAGGTGAGACACGTAGCCGCGAGGATTGAGGTCGCTATAAACGTGGAATATCCGCTGCCATATCTCCTCGATGTTCGCAGGATCTTCGCCAATAACGAGCGACTTGACCGACTCGATGCCCCGGACCAGGTGAGGATTTGAGAAGTAATCGGTGCACTCTCCAACTCCAGTAACGCCCTCGTCAGTCTCAACCTCCACGAAGAGCCAGGCGAGGCCATCTAGTGGCATTGTCAGGTACGTCTTGACGTCGGTGATCTTCATCTATTCCCCCTGAGAGTGAAACCGTCTGCGAACCCGACTCCACCGTGCCACACCAGAGGCAGAATACTCCAAACTTCGGTTTTGGTTACGCCTTGAGCATGTATCGCTCAGCCAGTACCCGCTCGGGCGGCAACACGTCAATGGACAATCCTTTATGCCAGAAGTCCTCTCAACTCATCAACGTAACCAGGAATGCGAGCGGTAATCGGAGGCATTCGACCTGGAAGCTCTTCTAGTGTGGCTCCGTATCGAGCTTCTGCGAAATCTCGGCGAACCTCAATCTGGCCTGAACGGATCCACTCTGGAAGAATTGCTGAAAAACCCAGATAGAGAGGGAAGTGCGTGAAGAACGCTCTTCTAACGTCCAGAAGGTCGCCTGACCATCCAGCAGCTTCCAATCCGGAAAGATACGAGTCAAAAATCAAACGCTCGTTCTCAACGATCATCAACGCTTCGTCAATACCCCACGTAAGGCCTGAGCCGATCAATACGCTTACGTCTGCCCCGATGGGATCAAACGCAAGCCCAGCCCAATCCACGGCGACAGTTTCGTTTTTGAACGGGAAAAGGTTCCGAGCGTGGCAGTCACCAAACACAACGCCATGAGGTAGTGCTGGCGACACTTCATGAAGCTTGCCCCATAACTCGGAAAGCTCGACGACTGATTCTGGTGGCACCCCATCCAGAGCCTTCATGATGATTGGGTCTGTCCTGTTCTCATAAAAAGAGGTGACATTTTCGAGATTGGCACCAGCATTCCGTCGTACACGATGGACATCCACTGGCAGATCGAATGGCAGTTCTGGTGGATTTAATGCCAATTGACCATTGAACTCACCAACATGCCGAGCCGCAGTGAGGTAAAGATCCAAACTCCACGGGGGGTGTGGAGCATCGCTTAAATCCTCTAACCAGAACAGTTTGATTCCGTCATCGATTCGATCAGTCCGAAAGCATTTGGCCGGTCTGAATGGGAGGTGTTCATCAACCATCAATCCGAGTTCGTAAACTTGCTCCTCGATATCGACATTGACCCAGGCGGCAGCAACATTTGCGCCAAGTGATGGATCGATAACCTTGATCACGCATGACCAGTCGAGTATGCCGTTCTGGGTTTTTGCCCGACCGGTGACCTTGGCCAATCCCAGTGTCCGTCTATCGTTGTGCACCGCATCAATGGTCCTCCAGCCAGGCTGACCAATGAGCATCACAGTCGGGTCGGCAAAGATAGATCTTGCGACTGATTCAAATTCAGAGAGGGAGACACCACCGAGAATCACCGCCAGACGATCTACTTCTGTCATCGCAACATTGCCTTTTCAGATCGAATACTTGCTGGATCGGCTACTGCTTACTGAGTGAAGAACTCTGCAAGATTGGAAGGTGCGTTCATTTGACTATCCCCTGGGCCTCCCACTGCTTGGCGATTGTCCCGGTGTCGATGTAGAACCGGACCTCCGCAACTTTGCCATTCTCGAGAGTGAAGACGCCGCAGTCCCACATCTTCACAGAAGTGTTGGGGTGACTGGCAGAGCTTCCCGTGAAAGTCCATTCCATGCACATCAACCCGTCCAGACCAAAAGAATGCGGGTTTTCCCATCTGCAATCAGGCCAGCCTGCGAAGATGCCAGCATAGAAGTCGGCAATCTGCTTTCGCCCTTCCTTTAGGGGGGAGGTGACTGCGTTGACTACCTTCCCGAACTCCGTGTGCATCGATGCCAATCGTTCCGCGTCATGAGCATTGAACGCTTCAACGTATGCGTCGAGCAGTTCCTGGTTGCTCCGTACACTCATCGGGCCCCTCCAACGCCTTAAACGGCTCCCGGCTTAGCCCGCACTCGCTCGGGCGACCGATACATCTATCTGGTGGGCTCGGCTAGGAAAACCGGTATTAGCCGATCTGCCCGCTCCTGGTACTCCTCGTAAGGCGGATACGCATCAACTGCGATTGCCCAAAGCCGTTCCCTCTCGACTCCTTCCTCAACCTCTCGAACCTTCATCGTGCGGACTTCATCTTTATCCCTAATCTTGACCGTGGGATTTTCCTTCAGGTTGTAGTACCACACAGGGTGTTTTGGAGCTCCGCCTTTGCTGGCAACAAGGACGTAATTCTCTCCATCTGAAACTCTCATCAGGGGTGTTTTGCGGATGGCACCTGTCTTGCGACCTTTATTCGTCACGATAATCACCGGAAGCCCGGTATCTCGAAGGGTTGTCCCCTGAGTTCCACCGCTGCTCTCGTAAAGGTCCACCTGATCTGCGACCCATTTTGAAGGGCTTGGAACGTATTGAGGCATCTTGATCTCCTACACTCTGGCTATTGCTTCGATCTCGATCACAAGCTCCGGCCGCACCAACTGAGCGACGATCACCGAACTGCTTGCTGGTGGGTCGTCCACGAACCATTGATGCCGCACTTCGTTGTAGCTCGGATAATCACCTGCGTTGGTAAGAAACGCCGTGATCTTGAGAACGTTCGTCATGTCACTACCGGCCATCTCCAGGAGCTCCGAGAGTCTCGAAAACACACTGTTTGCTTGAGCCGCGACATCTCCAGGAGCGATCACGACGCCGTCTTCGCCTATTGCTACGTGACCGGACGTGAACAGGAGGTCGCCGTGACGCACAGCATTAGGGAATTTGTCGGTCTGCGGTCTCGGCCCGTGAAAGTAAGACTCTTTTGACAACGGTTGCTCCGTTTTAGGGACTAGACGGCGGAGCGTTGCCTAAGCCTTCAATATCTCCCGCTTAGCCAGCACCCGCTCCAGTAATGGCTTCATGCCCAGTTCGGTGGCAATAGAGATCGCCTCGTCTTCTAGCCCGGTAGCCCGGTCCCGGTCGCCATGTGCGTCGCGGTCAGTCAGGAGATCGGCAAATTCAGCGCATGCGTGAGCAAGGTCAACTTGGGCACCGGAGTCTCGGCAGTCATTGATGGCTCCAACGAAGCTGATAGCGGCTCCGTCGATATCGCCTTCCAATCGCAACAATCTGCCGAGTGCCGACTTCGTTGGGCCACCTTGTGGAAAGAACCGGAATTTCCAATCCCGGAGGCCGTCAACCGCCGCATTCAAGGCTTCGGGCGAAACACTCCCCCCAGTCTCGGTACCTACCATTATTGTGATCGGTAAGACGTCAGTGCGCAGAGATACGAAATTCCCTTTCGGCGCGTCAGACTGCACAGCCGTCTCTTTTGTCCAGGATAGTGCTCGCTCAAAACCCGACAGCCGCCCGGAGGTCCTCACACGTGACAACATCAGAATCTGCAAACTGAAAATATCAAGGGGTGAATTGTATTGCTGGCAAATTTCGAAAAGTTGGGTTCCGAGCTCATCGGCACGTTCTACTTCGCCGAGTTCATACAGAACCTCGGAACATGCAGCTAGCACTCTGCCATCCTGCGAATCGTTCTCAAGCGCCGCTTCGACGTAGGATCGGGCTTTTTTAAGAAGGCCCACCGATCTATGTGCCATGATGAGTGCACAGTAGCCTCCTGACAATCGGACACGATCTCGAAGCTTGCTGGAGGCGTCGAACCCTAGCTCGCTAAATCTAATTGCATCACCATGGCGTCCGAATGTGATGGACATCCCCGTAGCAATGAAACCTGCCTCGCTGACAATACCGATATCTTCAGACTCAATCGCGAGCTCTAACGCACGTTCTACGTACTCAAGCATTTCCTCCGATCCTGAGTAGCCCCACATAACCCGCGCCAGGTCTCCTAAGACGCGTGCCTCTAGCGATCGGTCGTCACTCGCCTCTGCATCCTTCAATAGGAGCTTAAGATCATCGATTGCGGCCTGTGTTTCACGAACCTGACTGACTCCCAGAACTCTCCCCAGCCTAGAGCGTAGCCGGAGAGATTCACGTGAACTGGCAGGCTGCAACAACAAGGCCCGGCGAACGAGGTCGGTTCCGCCGTACTCTTCCATGTGGAGTTCCTGCACGGCGGAACCCACACGAAATGCTGCCTTCGCGTCCGAAGTCTTCTCATAAAAATTCAGAGCCCGCGTCAATGGTTCAACAGTCTTTGGTCTATCCTGCCGAATAAATATTCGTTGACCGGCTATGCCCCAGCCAGCCCAAATATCTGCGATATCCTTGCTGACGGGCAGTGGACGAGCCGCTTCCATTCCAATTTCAAACCAGCGGAAAGCTTCTTCGTTGGAATAGGATTCGAGTGCGTGGAACCCCGCCTGTTGCACGTAATGGATTAACTTTTCGGCCCCCAGCACCGTCTCCGCCTCTGCGAAGTGTTCGGCGAGTTCTGTGGCGTGGTCTTCGGCCTCGTTCCCGTAATGCTTCTCAAGGGCTTCTGCGATGCGGGCGTGCATGCGGACACGGCGGTTGGCGGAGAGTTCTCCCGTCAGGGTCTCCTGCATGGAGGCGTGGGTGAACTGGTAGAAACCGGCCTCTGATGGGAGTTCCTCGATGATGCGGGCAGAGAGCG
>JAJCYX010000334.1 GCA_029262715.1 Chloroflexota bacterium | reverse complement strand
ACCTTGAACAGCTCGCGCTCTGGTTCTCGATATAGCAGGTTGTAGCGCGGCTGAGCGCTCACAAATGGCGCAAGGTCTTGACGGTCCTGCTTCCACAGAGCGTCCATGAGCTGGTATCCGGCGAAGTTGGAGACGCCGATGTAGCGAGCCTTTCCTACGCGAACTACGTCGTTGTACGCATCGACCGTCTCGTCTATAGGCGTGGTCGGATCCGGTGCATGGATCTGGTAAAGGTCCACGTAGTCCGTGCCGAGGCGCTTCAGCGAATCGTCAATCGCCTGCATCACGTATTTGCGATTTACACCCTCATCGTTCGGACCGTCGCCCATGCGGCTTCTGCCCTTTGTTGCAAGCACAACATCGGATCGACGACTCTTGATAAATCTCCCTACAATCTCTTCCGACGCGCCCCTCTTGTCTGATGGGCCATACGAATTGGCGGTGTCGATGAAATTGACGCCCGCATCGAAAGCGCGTTCCATGATGCGGATGCCGTCTCCGGCGCTTGTCTGGTCACCGAAGTTGTCTGCGCCGATGCAGTATTCCGACACCTTGAGGCCAGTGCGGCCGAGGTTTACATGTTTCATTGCGATTCCCGTTGAAGTGAGTTGACGGTCGTTCCTGAGTGAAAGTTCGTTGTTAGGCCCGCTGTTTGACCTCTCGTCCGAACGCTCCACCTGGCTTCGGCGGGTAGACCATCGGGCTTGATGCAGCAAACTCTTCTGAAATGCCCACAACCTCGGCCATTGCCTCGTCCGGTGCTCGCTCCGAATGGGCGTCGATGATGCCTTCGATCTGATCGACTCTTCTCGCCCCAAAGATTGGAGATGTCACACCGGGGAAATCAGAGACCCACTGCAGAGCGAGCCGGATCATCGGCTGTCCGTACTTCTCTGCGACCGCTGATAGCCGGTCGACAGTGTCGAGGCGCGAGTCGTTCCAGTAACGGTTTTTCAAGGCTCCACCGCGAGACTTGTCTCGTGTCCCGAACTTTGAATCCTCGATCGGCCCGCTGCGAGGGTGCTTCCCAGTGAGCATCCCACTTGCCAGAGGCGAGTAGGGCACAACGGCCATACCGTTCGCCTGCGCATAGGGAATCACCTCCATGCCAAGTCCGGGCTGCAGAATGTTGAAGACGCTCTGCACAGACTCGAAGCGGCAGATGTTGCGAACGTCGGAGACCCACATCGACTTCGAGACCATCCACGCCGGGAAGTTCGAGCAGCCCGCGTAGACGATTTTGCCCTGCCGCGTCATGTCCTCCAGTGCTCTTAGCGTCTCCTCAATCGGGGTCTCGTCGTCCCATGAGTGGCAGTAGTAGAGATCGATGCGGTCAGTCTGGAGTCTCTTCAGAGATGCCTCGACCGCTCTGACGATGTGGTACCGAGAAGCGCCGATGTCATTAACTCCCGGTCCAACACGTGACCGGAACTTGGTGGCGAGCACGACTTCATCCCGACGACCGTTCTTATTGAAATAGTTGCCGATTATGGTCTCGGAGTTACTGTCCGAGTAGGAATCTGAGGTGTCGACAAAGTTGATGCCGTAATCCAGCGCACGGTCAAGAATGGCGTGAGCCGTCTTTTCGTCGCACCCGTACTCGTTCCCATAGTTGTCGGTTCCGATGCAGATGTTCGAGACCTTCGCGCCTGTACGGCCAAGTTTTACGTATTCGAGAGTAATCGGACTCCTCCAGTCAGAATCGAGCTAGTCGCTGTTGAGCGACCAGTATGAGAAAGGTTGCAGCGCTGTTGGTGGATTCAGCAAGCGGCCACAGCATAACCGCGAATTCTTGTCAGTGGCTACCGAACTCAGGCGGCGGTTTAGTAGGAAGGTTTGAGTTCGAGATCGGAGACGCGAATGGGATGAGACCAAGCAGCAGGCTGCGTTTTCGGCAGCACGACAGCGAATATGTCATTCCGACCGCGAGGTAACCGCTTGTGGGTCGAGGAATCTGAGCGGCATGCAGCGTTTTCTGGCGTCATACGGTCATCCGAGAGATTCTGAATCATGTTTGGATCGACAGACTTGCCGGATTCCCCTCTCCCAGATTGGGAGAGGGATAAGGGTGAGGGCCGTTTCGTCTTGAAAGAGAGAGCGGTTCTCTTGCCAGCTACTTGTGACTTGCTTGAAAACACCGCACGCGGCACCCACCCTATAACTCCCTCCCAAACTGGGAGGGAGGATGAGCTGTCGAGTCACGAGCACCTGATGGTGTTGATGGAGCTACGCCAGGTTCATAGTGACACTTATCCTGCCGCTCGGTTCATCCCGCAGCAGAACTGCAACTACAGTGCCTAATGCGCTAGTTCAACCCAGCTCTTCGTATCCCACGATTTGTATGCGGCGTCGACGATCTCGGCCGCCTTCATGCCATCCCTGAAACTGGTCTCGACAAGTGACTGGTCGCCCGCAAGACAGGCGTTTACGAAACGCTCGTATGGCTGTGGATACGCTGATCCCGGTTCTAACTCGGCTAGGGCACCGCGTACGTCCCCCGAATAGCCCTTAATGGCGTGTCGGCCTTCAGTGTGTATGACGCCTTTTGTACCGGAAACCTCGATGCGAGCATGTGTCCCGCCATCAGCATCGACCATGCGTGTCACAAAGCTGGTGTGTGCGACTGCGTAGCCGCCGTTCACGAACTCCAGCAGGAATGCCGACGAGTCAGGCACATCTACGTCCATGCCTTCTGGCAGGTCGTTGAACGGTCGGTGCTTGTCAGCGGTGTTCAGCACAGACGTGATCCGAGCAACCTCGCCGCCAAGGAACCTGGCCATATCGAAGACATGAATCAGTTCGTAGACGGTTCCTCCGCCGGTCTCTTTCTTGAACCGCCACGAAAGAATCTCGGGCCTTGTCCCGTGCTGATTCGTCATGCCCCACCAGATGTTGGCGTGAATCAGACCACCGATGAAGTCGTCGTTGATGTATCGCTTCATCCTGCCGATCGCCGTGTTGCCACGCTGGTTGAAATTCGTCGAGTGAATCACGCCGGCGCTCTCCGCGGCATCCAGCATCACTTTGCAATCCGCAGCGGTCAGCGCCAGTGGCTTGTCGCACAGGACGTGTTTACCTGCTCTCGCAGCATCGACAGCAATCTGCCGGTGTGAATCGGTTGGCGTGATGATGTCCACTGCGTCGATATCCGGGTTCGTCAGCATCTTGTGGTAGTCGGTGTAACCCCCCGGCACGTTCCACAGACGCTGCATCTCAGCGAGCTTGTCCGGGTTGCGGCGCATGAAGGCCACAACTTCCACGTTGTCCAGTCGTGCGAACTGGTTCATGTGGGTGTTGGCGAAGCCGCCTGCACCGATTATTCCGATGCGTAGTTTCTGTGATGAGGTCATTGGCCTGGAGCACCTGACGAGTTTCTGGTTACTGACGGAAAAGAGCGACAGTCTACAGCAGGCGCGCACGGTGCCTTCCAAATGAAAAGACCACAGAGAATTTTCTCTGTGGTCTTGTGTCCGCGCTTGATCCAGCTATTTGGATCACCGGTGACATTGGTGAATGAGGCCTAAGCGATGTGTCACGCGAAGTGAAGGGCCGCAGTCTACGCGGGGCTGAGACTTCTACTGGCTGAGTGTGCGTTGTGTCGTTCGGAGCGTTGCCAGTCCAACCGTAACTACGGCAAAGGGCAGCAGGAACGTTAGCGCGGCCACCTTGAAGTAATTCGGCACATATCCGGCTGCCTCAGAAGACTCATGGACCTCAAAAAGGAAATCCCCGGTAAATATGACGGAAGCCCCAATGCTTCCCCAGGTAATGAGCCAACTCAAGAAGATCGACCAGACCATCACCTCTCTGAGCAGCGTGCGCCATTGACTCTCAGAGCGCCAGCGTCGCATGTATATGACATGTGCCCAAGTAGCAGCGGACGGTGCGT
>JAJCYX010000333.1 GCA_029262715.1 Chloroflexota bacterium | reverse complement strand
ACCTATTTTGAGAAGGCTTTTAAGTCGAGCCCGATCGATCCCTTCCTGTATCATTTCATGTGGAACACTTCGGACGTTTCGGTTGAGTATGCCGCTCAGGTGACGATC
This sequence comes from Chloroflexota bacterium, assembly GCA_029262715.1. Classification (GTDB taxonomy): domain Bacteria; phylum Chloroflexota; class Dehalococcoidia; order Lucifugimonadales; family Lucifugimonadaceae; genus JAJCYX01. The sequence goes on along the minus strand of JAJCYX010000333.1, from coordinate 5,690 downwards.
GACGCAGCCCGTGAGATGGCTGACAAGGGTCTGAAGTGGGCGAATAAGGAAAATCCTGCGGATGCGCAGGCTGCCATCGAGTAGTCGCAAACCTTCAGCGAGAACACAATATTTCTAGCCCGGTGACCGGGCAATTCACTGGGACTGTAATGCCAAGACAGAGAAGAGGGCGCGGACGCCGCCCGAACGTTTTCGTACAAGAGGCAGCGCCAAAGGGCCGCGATGAGATCGAGGAAGACGCACCGATAGATGCGGACGCCGCCGACGGTGATTCATCCAATGCTGCTGGCGCTGCAGGTCCTGCGGTTTCAACGGGACGCTCTCGACGTCTTCGCGCTCAAAGAAATGCCAGGCAGGCTCGGGTCAGGTCCGAGGTGTTTACTCGTTCCATAACCAAGGAACTCCGTAAGCTAGGCGTGCTCAGCGGCGGAATAGTAGTGATTCTGGTAGTGCTCACCTTCGTGCTGTAAGTCGCGTGGCCGCGTGCGGCGTTATCGGCTGCCCAGCTGCGTATTAGGCAGCAAGCTGTTTTTCATGGGCTGCACTGTCATCTCAATCCGCAATTTGCGTCAGCCCGGCCGTAGCGGAGGGAACTGACCGTAGGAAAAACGGCGAATCATCAGCATTGTCAGGAAGCCGGTCTCAGTACCGCCATTCCGCACTGGCTAGGGATGGCGCTCACTTTCCGAACCGGTCAACACCCAAGACTACGACTCTCTGATCCTTGACTCTGGAATCAGTCTCAGTGTGAAGGATCCACCAGATGCGACTGATATTTGTAATTTTCGTTGTCGGAATGATGAGTCTTGTTGGCTGCGCCGGTGCTTCTGCTGAGCGGGTAGGCGGCTTCTTCTCAGGAGCCCACTGTCGAGCCTGTCGTCCCGCCAATCGTCGAGCCTGAATCGACGGTTCCTGCCGATTTTCTCGTGACCGACCATAAATCCAAAGGGTTCTCGATCGGCTTACCGCGAGATTGGAGATTCGAGTCGGACTTGAGATCCCTTAAGAATGTTCTGAGAGCTTCGAAAGTCAACGGAGAACAACTCGAATCGATTGCAACCAACTTGACCCTGATGCTAACTGCAGACCCGCAACATACAAGGGCGGGATTGACCGCGGCTCTGGTTGTAACTGTTGAAGACATACCGGTCTCGTCCAATCTTGACGAATTCGTCAAGGATGGGATCGAAGTAGCGAAAGAGATCACAGAGGGGTATCAAGTCTGGCAGGATGTGGCAACGAAGGTAGGTGGCGTTGACGCGCGATTTCAGCGAGCTACGTACCCACTAGAAATTTCCTTACCAGGCGCACAGGGCATGTTGGAAGAGCTCACTTTGCACGTAGTTGACGGTGACAAAGGCTGGTCTGTCGCATGCGGTGCTCTTGCGCCGATGACACAGCAATATCTCGTAGAGTGCGAAAATATCGTCCGGAGTTTTCGCCTGCCGTAGATTGTCACCGGCGAGACTGGTCTCATAAAGCACATTCGCACAGAAGTGCGTCGTCCTCTGGTTGGCTTTCCTGACTTCGCCCGCACCCCCGCACATTCTCTGTTCAGTTACCGCAATTTGACGTCCATCTCAGCCGTGAACTGGCAGTTCCAGGCGCGCTGAGCGCACTATGCGGAATTTTGTAGCTGTGTATTCTTATAGTGATGATCCAAACCTGTCTTGAACTATTGCTTCTCACTGCTATTCGGCCACATTGACCACCACACCTCCAAAAGCGAAAAAGACCACCTCCCGCTTCAGTGAGCGTCTGGCTGCCGTGCCAACAAAGCCCGGTATCTACATCATGCGCGGCGCCAAGGGCCAGGTACTGTACGTCGGCAAGTCATCATCACTGCGGAACAGGCTGCGTTCCTACTTCTCCAGCCCCAAGTCGCTCGTTGGTAAAACTCGTGATCTCGTCAAGGCAATCACCGACTTTGAGTTCATCGTCACGGAATCTGAACAGGAAGCGCTGTTGCTTGAGAACAGCCTCATCAAAAAGCACCAACCACGCTTCAATGTCAGGCTCAAAGACGACAAGACGTATCCGTACATCAAGGTCGACCTTTCCGAGGATTTCCCACGTGTATACATCACACGGCGTGCTGCCAATGACGGTTCACGCTACTTCGGGCCATTCGCCTCGGCTGGCAGCGTTCGCAAGACGCTCGACCTGCTGAACAGACTATTTCCCTACAGGACCTGCACAAAAGCTATTACCGGAACTGATGCGCGACCTTGCCTTGAGTTCCATATAAAACGCTGTAACGCTCCATGCACCGGCTACTCCTCCAAAACCGAATACCGAGATGTAATCGAGCAGGTGCTGATGTTCCTGGACGGCAACACCCGCGAGGTTGTGAACGAGATCAAGTCGGCGATGGGCGACGCGTCGGAGTCGCTGGAGTTCGAGCGGGCCGCTGCGTTGCGTGACCGATTGCGGGCCATTGAGCGTGTTTATGAGGGCCAGAAGGTCGTTGGTATGGGGCGGGAGAACATGGACGCGATTGCCCTCGCAACTGCTCACGACGAGGCGTGGGTTGAGATCTTCTTCATCCGGCAGGGAAATCTTGTAGGTCGCGATCATTTCATCATGCAAGGCACGCGTGACAGCTCTGTGGCCGAAATCGTGGGCCAGTTTGTGCAGCAGTTCTACGATTCGGCTTCCTACATCCCGCGCACCATATTGATTCCCGAGCCAATTGAGGACACGGAAATCCTCGAAGGCTGGCTTGCCACCCGACGTGATGGCCCAGTTGAGTTCGCGACTCCGCAGCGAGGCGCAAAGAAGCGGCTTGTTGAGATGGTTGAGGAGAACGCGTCCCAGGGCCTGAAACAGCTCGAGATAAAGATGCTGTCGAACGACAGCCTGATGCAGGGAGCGATGACTGAGCTTGAGGAGCAGCTAAATCTTCCCCGGACTCCTCGCCGCATCGAGTGCTACGACATTTCCCACATCCAGGGAACAAATGTGGTCGCTAGTATGTCGGTCTTCACGGACGGAAAACCGAACAGCTCGCAGTACCGTCGCTTCAAGATGAAGCATACCCAGAACAATGATGATTTTTCTTCGATGAAAGAGGTGCTTGAGCGCAGGTTCAAGCGTCTTGCTGCTGCCGAGGAGGCGAGGGCAAAAGGCGAGGAGACTGACGCGAAGTCGTTCGGTGAAACGCCTGATCTTGTGCTGATAGACGGCGGTAAAGGGCAGTTGAGCGCAGCGCAAGAGACGCTGCTGCAACTTGGTGTAATCGATGTGCCGCTGGCGTCATTGGCAAAGAAAGAGGAAGAGATCTTTCTGCCAGATTCACCGGAGCCGGTTGTGCTGCCTCGAAACTCGCAGGCCCTATTCCTGGTGCAGAGGGCGCGAGACGAAGCGCACCGGTTTGCTGTGACGTACCACCGGAACCTTCGCAGCAAGGCTTCGACGCAATCGGCGCTCGATCTTGTGCCCGGTGTTGGCCCGAAACGAAAACGTGACCTGGTGCGCAAATTCGGGTCAGTGAAGGGTATCCGTGAGGCTGACCTTGAGCAGTTGGCTTCAACTCCGGGCATGACCCGCAAGCTGGCCGAAAAGATCAAGGAATACCTGGGTTAGCCGCTAGCGGCGGCGGCGGCCAGCCGCGTTTTCCGTAGGACCAGACGCGTGTCATCCCGACCGCGGTGGAGGGATCTGAGCGGCGTGCCACGTATTCTGGTGTCGTACGGTCATTGAGAGATGCTGAATCAAGTTCAGCATGATCTGTACGCAATGACGATCTACTAGCTGTCGGCCTGGGTGGATCGATCACCGTTGTTATCCTGACCGTGTCTCCTTCCACCTGGACTTTTTCGACAATAAGGTACGGTAATCTACGGCATCCCTCGTCAGTTAACGAGGCGATGCCCAGCCTGACCCTTGAAGCGAAATCTCTGAACGCTTCATCCGTCGATCGAAGCGCCGTAGATTCTTCCGTGTTCCTCTGAGCTGCCTGGAGCTGGCCTTGAAGTTCTGATTGCTGGACGCTCAAGGTGTCCATGCGCGCCTTGAACGAATCGAGTTCTAAGGCTCCCGCCAGATACCCGTCCGTGAGCTTGTCCTTCTGCTTTTTAAGCGCTCCGATATATTTTCGAAGACCAGTCAGCTTCCTATCTGTTGCGGATGCATCTTGCGATTCCCGTATGCGCCGCTCAATCTCCTGACTGACAAGCCTCGGATCCTCCATTGGTCCCGAGATCGCTGTCCACACCGCATCTTCGACCGGTCTCGCTCCGAACGAAAGCGACTTGCAGTGCAGGCCATTGCCGGAGATGGAGTGATCGTAGTTGGTACAGCGATACCGAGTTCTTCCGTCCTTCGCTTGGCCGGAGTATTTGCTTCCGCATACCGTGCATCGAATCAGACCATGCAGTAGATAGACGTTGACGCTGTTGTTGCGCTTCGATTGATCGAAGTTTCGGTCCAACTGTTTCTGTGCAGTCTGCCAAGTTGCTTCATCCACTATCGGCTCCACGTCGACCGCAGCCTTACAGAGAGGACAGATCACCTCCCCACTCCGGTGAAGCTGACCAAGTACAAGGTTCGCACGCAACCCATTGAGTCGCCTAAGTTGGACAGGTTCCTCTAGGATGGCGCCCAGTCCAATACTGGGCCACAGATTTACGGCTATTTCGGCATAAATGCTTCACTGCTTGGTAAGATATCGCAAATGCCAATAGCTGGCCGACGTGAATCGAAATATTCGCGCGTCGACGCAAATGACTTCGAAAGGAGTGCCCAATGGAAGTACTTCCTATTGAGGACGGATTGCGAGCTAAATTGCTCGATCTTGCAAAAACGGAGCTCCATCTGAAGGATCTTGCTCGTGGCTGGCTCGAACTTGCGGTTGCATATGAACCGGCTCGAGAGATCGTCGCGGACACGGTTGAACTCGCAGGTAATCATGAACTCAGGATCTACGAAAGACTCGGAATCGATTCCCTTAGCGACAGATCCGCTTATAAAAACTGGGGCGCAGGAATAACGGCGTCATGCGAGAACCCGGAATCGATCACAGACCTGTTTACCGAACTCTATTCGCTCGTTAGTGCTGTGATGATCCGATACTCGGCAATCCAGCCAATTTCTCATCGATTTCGAGACAGTGGCGTTGTCTCACCAACCGGTGTAACAGCGTTCGTCACGCGGGACCATCTGCAGGATTACATGGGCATCGTGGGCCGTATTACCGAATCGCTGCACAACGCTGTGCTCTGGGAGATGGACGTTAAAGGTCAGACTTGCGACTGTACCTGTCCGTCGTGTGGTCTTGGACTGTGTGTGTGTTCGGTGGCAAGCAGATCGATGCTGAGCGAAGCGTGGGCGGCGGCGCGTCCGCCTATTGCGGAAACGGGACTGGAAGTGCAGCTGCCACGCGCAACCAGTGCCGCGGCACAGGCGGGATTCAGAAAGGGTGACGTGGTTGTCGCCGTGGAAGGCCAGCCGGTCAACAGCACTTCAGTTGTACAGAAGACGATCCGCGACGCTTCGCCTGGCCAACTGCTTAATTTTATCGTGAGACGAAATGGCGATCTCCTGACGTTGAAGGCTGAAAGATGGAGCGACCTCGGTGTCGATGCGGACGCTGTGCTTGAGACATGTGTAGTTCCCGCCGGCCAGGAGTTCTTTACCGAAAAGGCTAGGGAAGCCAAACGAAAGCTGGAAGACCGGATTGCGGGTGATTC